>NZ_LFVU01000028.1:0-300000 GCF_001047375.1 Clostridium cylindrosporum DSM 605 | reverse complement strand
GCTACACTCCTTACTATAATAAATAATTAATTTATTATTCCCCCAGTGATAGTTAATTCAATTATACCATTAATATACAATTTTGTAAATGTGGTAAGTTTGCTATAAAGTTCTTCTTTAATATGATAGGGTATATAAAATTTTCAGTGGCAGATACTAATAAGGCTATAATTATATTTATATACAAAATAACAATAAATAATATAGAACAGATAAGTTTTTCATGTAAAAGAGATTGAATATAAAATTAATAAGAAAGGAAGATAATATGGAAACAATTATAGATAGTAATGTGATAATAGAACCAAGATGGAATTTAGATAATAGTTATACTACTTTACCAGAAGCATTTTATCAAAGTCAAAAGCCAACTCCTGTGGCTTTACCTGAACTAGTAATTCTTAATGAATCCCTAGCAGAATCATTGGGACTAGAGGTTGATGAATTAAAAAGTGAAGAAGGTATAGAGATACTTGCTGGTAACAAGCTTCCAGAGGGGTCTATACCTATATCTCAAGCCTATGCAGGTCATCAGTTTGGATACTTTACAATGCTCGGAGATGGTAGAGCAGTACTTCTTGGGGAACAAATAAAGCCTCAAGGTGGAAGATATGATATCCAGCTAAAGGGTTCAGGTAGAACTCCATATTCACGTGGAGGAGATGGTAGAGCAGCACTTGGTCCTATGCTACGTGAATATATTATAAGTGAAGCTATGAATGCTCTTCGTATTCCTACTACTCGTACTTTAGCAGTTGTTAAAACCGGAGAGGATATAGTACGTGATACTAGGCAACCAGGTGCAGTCATGACTCGTGTAGCTATTAGTCATATACGTGTAGGTACATTTGAATATGCTGCACAGTGGGGAAGTTTTGAAGATTTAAGAGAACTTGCTGAATATTCATTGGAAAGACATTTTCCTGACGTTGAAAGTGATGGAAACCCATACCTACATCTACTTCAAGAAGTAATCAAAAATCAAGCTGACCTTATTGCTAAGTGGCAATTAGTAGGATTTGTTCATGGGGT
This sequence comes from Clostridium cylindrosporum DSM 605, assembly GCF_001047375.1. Classification (NCBI taxonomy): domain Bacteria; kingdom Bacillati; phylum Bacillota; class Clostridia; order Eubacteriales; family Clostridiaceae; genus Clostridium; species Clostridium cylindrosporum. The sequence goes on along the minus strand of NZ_LFVU01000028.1, from coordinate 298,968 downwards.
TATGAATACTGACAATATGACTATAAGCGGAGAAACCATCGATTATGGTCCTTGTGCTTTTATGGATACCTATGATCCAGAAACTGTATTTAGTTCTATTGATACTCATGGAAGATATGCCTATGGTAATCAGCCATATATTGCAGCATGGAATCTAGCAAGACTTGCTAGTGCTTTAACTCCACTTCTTCACAATAATCAGGACCAGGCTGTAAAATTAGCAGAAGAAGCTATCTCAAACTTCAATGATTTATATAAATCTAATTGGCTTAGAGGAATGCTTGCAAAGCTTGGATTGTTCCATAAAGAGGAAGAGGATGAAACTCTTATTCAAGAGCTACTAGATATAATGCATAAGCATCATGCAGATTATACTAATACTTTCCGTTCATTAACTATTGAAAGACCAGAGGATACAGTTCTATTTGGTACTGAAGAATTTACTAAATGGTATGAAAAGTGGCAGAATAGACTTGATAAGCAGGAAGAACCAAGAGATTTAGCATATCAGCTTATGAGAAACTCAAACCCTTCAGTAATCCCACGTAATCATAGAGTGGAAGAAGCACTAGAAGCAGCAGTTAAAGATGGAGATTATAGTGTAATGAAGCGTCTTCTTGATGTTCTTGCAAATCCTTTTGCATATTCTGAGAAGCAAGATGAATATACAAGGATACCTGAGGCATCAAGTTGTAGATACAGAACCTATTGTGGTACTTAATTTAAAGTAAGTTAAGTATTAAGTATTAAGTATTAGCTAAAAGTTAGCCCCTAAATATTATCAATATCATTTTTCATGGGAGTCCTATACAAATACAGATGACATATGGTAAAGTACTAGAGTATAGGAAGCATTATAAGAAATTTTATTCAATATATGAGTTGTATATATTTTAAATTAAGCACATGTTAAAATGTTTGTCTTATATAAAGACAAAGTTAAGGAGATATTATGGGCGGAACTGTAAGAGAAGATGTTAAAATAGGAAAAAGAGTAAAGGTTGTACAGAAACAGGATCAGAGAACAGGTAAGTTAACAGAAGGAATTGTAGCAAAGCTACTAACTAAGTCTCCCAACCATCCTCGAGGGATTAAAGTTATGTTAGAGGGTGGAATTGTTGGAAGAGTTCAGGAGATATTAGATTAAATAGTATTAGGGTTATTAGAAGAGCTTAAAATAATTGAGAAAAAGCCAGCTAAGATTAGGAGACTAATCTTAGCTGTTTTTTATTTTTGGGGGTATAAATAACTATTAGTTAGTGTTAATTGTAATAATTAATAGTTATTATTGTAAATTTTTAGTTGAAATTTTTTTACAAATCATATACTATAAATACCATAAGAATAGTAGGGTATGAAAGGGGATGGAAAAAATGAAAAAGGTATCATTAGTTTTATTAGGTTTTATTTTAATTTTTTCGGTAATATTATCTGGTTGTTCTAAAAAAGTAGCAGTAGTTGATAGTAAACAAGGTGAAAAAATTGCTCAGTCTTCAAAGGCAGATGCATTTATTACACCTAAACAATTAAAATCTATAAAGGATAAAGGTGATAAGGAACTTATACTTATAGGAGTACTAGACCCTAAGAAGTCATTAATACCTGGAAATATTTCAGCTAGTCCTATAGAAGGAACTTTTACTGTTTGGAGATCAGATTACACAGGTAAGGGTTCAAAGGAAGCTATATCACCTGAAGTATCTGGTTATAGAAAGTCAAAGGAAGAAATTGAAAATCTATTATCTAAAGCAGGTGCTACTGAAAAATCAAAAATTGTTATATATTCAGCAGATAAACACCATGATGCTGCAAGACTATACTGGCAAATTAAAACATTAGGTCATAGTGATGTAAGATTTTTAGATGGTGGATTAAATGCTTGGGTTGGAGCAGGATACCCAACAGGTAAAGGAAGGAAACTTGCTGATGAATCTAAGAAGACAGAGTATAAAGCACCTAGTTACAATATAGATAATTTTGATGCAAATATTAACAAAGTAACTGAAGCTCTAAATAATCCAAATGAGTGGGTAGTTATTGACACAAGATCAAAGGATGAATTTGATGGTAAAACTACACCTTCATCTAAGGGAGCTTTTGGAACAGGAAGAATCAGGGGAACAATTAATATTGATTGGTCAAAGGCTGTTAATAAGGAAGATACTACAATAAAGTCTATGGATGAACTAAAAGCAATCTATGGAGATAAGATTAAGGGTAAAAAGGTTATAGCATTTTGCCAGTCAGGTGTAAGATCAGCATTTACTTATATGATACTTACAAATGTCCTTGGGGCTAAGGATGTATATAATTATGATGGTTCTTGGATAGAGTGGTCTTATGTAGCATCAGAAGCAAGTAAAGGGAAAGTTGATAAAAATTTAAGAGACAAAGTTATAAATCTTACAGAGGTATGGACAGATAACAAGTCAGAAATAAAATAATCTATTAATAAAATATAACGAACTACAAATTTTAAGGATTAGTATATAGAATATTTTCTATAAGAAATCATATTTGTAGTTCGTTACTTTTATTTATATTAATTTTCATTAGAAGACTTTTTTATAAACTGATGTGTTCTACCCATTTTATAAGCTAATTTAATTATCTCTTGTTCTTCCTGTGTCATTTCCCTATCATACATTTTACTAAATTGTCCCATAAGACCATCATAATCTATATCTACTTTTTGTTTTCTAGGTTTAATTCTTACATAGGATGGATTGTATTGCTTTGGCTCGATAGATGAAGTATATATTTTTTTAAATATTTCCGAAGTATAGTAAGCATCGTAAAATGCGTTATGAAACTCATATACTTTAGGGATATTAAGGGTATCTACTGCATTTTGAAGCCCAATTAAGTTTTTACTTGAAAAGCCTAAATGCTTTGAAACATAGGATTGAATATTAATAAACATTTTAGGCAAAAGGTTTCTGTCAAGTTTATGATAATCTGCATTTCTGAATATTTCTTTTATATCTGAAGGCCCCCAAATACAAAATATTGACTCTTTATCATCAATAAAATCAATAAAATCTCTATAAACATTAGGAAATGATTTTTCAACTAGGAGTTGCTTAGTTGTAATACCAGTTAATTCTGTTATAAAGGGGCTTATTTTTGAATAAATAGTTGGCTTTATATATCTATTAAAAGTAGAAACTGTTCTTAAATTTGAATCTAACTTTATTGCACCAATTTGAATAATTTCAAAGGGATACTTTTGACCATGTACTGCTATTTGTGGTGTAGAAGAAAAATCTTGATTAAACTCTAAATCAAAAATAATATAATGCATATAAGAGCTCCTTTAATGGTAATTGAATTTATTGTTCACTAATTTATTAATATTATTCTATTTTAATAGTGTAGTGTGTCTAATATATAATTATACTTGAATAAAATAAAGATATCACTAATATGATATATAAATAAATAAAATGGTGATATTATGGTTATAGATTTAAAACTTCCTAAAATAATATTAAAGGATAAGATAGATGAATTTATTTTTAACTATAAAATACAAGAATCCTTTATTACTAAAAATCAATTAGTAGGAGCTGCTACACTTGCTCTAACCTTTAGCAATAGCAAAGAGGTTTTTGCTATGCAATCAGGAAGCTATGTTAATGAATTGATATATCAAGATCTTTATGTAGTATTGTTTTCTATTTTAGAAATACTTAGGCAGTACAGCTATGTAGATTTAAAAGCTATGGACTTTTACTTTAAGTATCTATTTTTCAAGAAAAATAAAAGATAAATAATAACATATATAAAAAAGCATCTCAATTGAGATGCTTTTTTATATATTTATACCTAATATATGTTTTATATATCTTAAAAGTGGAATAATAACTCTAGGCTTTGGATAAGGAGGGATATATTTGAATAAAAGAGATTCTATAAATAGTATAAATGAAGATGAGAAAGGTGGGCTAAATGCTTATAGCTTGGCTGGAATAGGAATTGGAGGAATAATCGGAGCAGGTCTTTTTCTAGGTTCAAGTATGGCTATAAGGCAAGCAGGACCTTCTGTTATACTTGCCTTTTTATTTGGTGGTTTAATAATGTCACAAGTACTAGGAGCTATGACAAGTATAAGCATAAACAGACCTGTGCAAGGTTCTTTTAGGGTATATACAGAAGAGCTTTTAGGGAAATTTTCAGGATTTGTCTTAGGGTGGATTGTATTTGTATCAGGTATTTTATCATTAGGCTCTGAAGCGATAGCCATAGGAGTATTCTTAAAATATTTTATGCCTAGTATAGCGCCTTCAGTATTTGCTATAGTTGCACTTATTATAGTAATCGGAATAAATAGACTTGGAACCAAGTATTTTGGCTATATAGAGTCTATAATGGCTGTTATAAAAATTGCTATAATAGCTATTTTTATTTTTCTAGGTGTTTTTGTAATCATAAAAAGTGGTTTTTTAGTTAGGCAAAATCCATTTAGTAACTTTCACAGCTTTTTTGCTAATAATATATCAGGTTTTCTTCAATCAATGTTAATAGTAGTGTTTACCTATAATGGTATAAGTGCAATTGCTATGGCAACATCTGAGGTAAGAAAACCAGCTACAGAAATACCTAGGGCAACAATAATTGTAACCTTGGGAATTATAATACTATATGTTATTTCCATGCTAGTTATTGTCTCAACTATTGAAATTGAATCATTTAATACTAACATATCACCATTTATTCAAAGTTTGAATAAAATGGGTTATGGATGGGCATCAACATTAATAAATGGAGTTATAGTTGTAGCTATATTCTCTGTAATGATAGGAACTTATTATGGATGTGTTCAGATTCTTGTGTCATTAGCAGGAGCAGGGGAAGCGCCAAGATTTATAGGAAAATCTACTTTAAAGGGATTTTATAAGTATTCATGGCTAGCAACAGGTTCAATTGCAGTCATAGTTGTATTACTAGGATTTGCTATTGGAACTAAGCTTTTTAATTATTTAGTATCTTCATCATCTTATTTTACTTTTCTTAATTGGAGTATTAATTTAGTAACTTATATTATATGGTTAAAGAACAGGAAAGAGTATGAGATGCATAACTCCCCTTTAATTAAAGGACGTACTGGAGCAATTATAACAATTGTAGTTATAATTATTCTAACTGTTATAAGTTTAGGGGTAAGGGATTTTAGAGTTGGCTTTTATGTAGCTCTTATTATCACTGTCATTATTTCTGTTTTTTATAGGTTTATAAATGTAAAAAGAATGTTTTAGGATATAATCTAAAGATATTTGGACATAATAAAAGGTAGGAATATATAAAATCTATTTTCTTAATTTGGAGGTTTATTATGTCTGAAGAAATCAAAGAAAGACTAGAAGGTCGAGTAAGTTATCATGATTCTGTAGAAGAAATGCTTAAAAGAATAAGAACAGATGGACTTTCAAGTGTATTTTCAAGGTGGGAACAACAGGAGAAGATACGTTGTAAGTTTTGTCTACAAGGGTTAAGTTGTCAGCTATGTACACATGGTCCTTGTAGAATTAATGAAAAAACTGGTGTTGAAAAAGGTGTTTGTGGTATAGGCCCAGATGCTATGGCAATGAGAAATCTTTTAATGAGAAATATTATGGGTGCAGCTACATATGGTCATCATGCATACGAAGCTTTTAGAACATTAAAGGCTACTGGTGAAGGTAAAACTTCTTTCAAAATTACTGATGTTAATAAGTTAAAATGGATGTGTGAAAAAGTTGGAATTGATACAAATCAAGATATTAACCAACTTGCAATTAAGCTAGCAGATTTTCTTGACTCAGAAATGAAGATAAATCCTGACCGTGAAAGTGTTATGGTAGAGGCTTTTGCTCCTAAGAAAAGAAAGCCTGTATGGAAAGAACTACATATTTATCCTTCAGGAGTAGAACATGAGGTTCAAAATAGTATTGCAAGCTGCTTAACTAATGTAGACGGAAGCTACGTATCTTTAGCTAGAAAAGCCCTTAGACTAGGCTTATCTACTATTTATACTGCACAAATTGGACTAGAAATGGTTCAAGATATTTTATTTGGAACACCAATGCCTCATGAAGTTGATGTAGACATGGGAATTATGGACCCAGACTATGTAAATATAGCATTTAATGGTCATCAGCCATGGGTTGCAGTAGCAACACTTCAAAAAGCTAGAACAGAAGAATATCAAGAAAAGGCTAGAAAAGCTGGTGCAAAGGGTCTTAGAATAGTAGGTTCAATCGAAACAGGACAGGAACTACTTCAAAGATTCGATGTAGATGATGTTTTTGTTGGACTTATGGGGAACTGGATAGCTCTTGAGCCATTCCTTGCAACAGGTACTGTAGATGCTCTTGTTATGGATGAAAACTGTTCTCCTCCAGCTATTGATCAATACGCTGAAAAGTATCAAGTATCACTTATTAGTGCAAGTACTATTATAGGAGTACCAGGTACTGGGCATGAGATGCCATATTATCCAGCAAAGGCTGATGAAATGGCAGATAGCTGTATTGATATTGCAATTGAAAACTTTAAGAAGAGACATGGAAAAATAGAACCTATGGTTCCAAAGAGTGTAAAGAAAGCAATTGCAGGGTTCTCTACAGAAGCAGTTTTAGGTGCTATTGGAAATGACCTTAATGTACTTGTAGATGTAATTGCAAAGAATCAAATTAAGGGAATTGTTGCTCTAGCAAACTGTGCGACTTTAAGAAATGGTCCACATGACTGGAACACTGTAAATCTTACTAAGGAACTAATTAAGAAGAATATACTAGTGGTTGCTGGAGGTTGTGGTAATCATGGTTTAGAAGTTGCTGGACTATGTAATATGGATGCAGTTGAGGAAGCGGGAGAGGGGCTAAAGTCAGTATGTAAAGCTTTAGGAATTCCTCCAGTGCTAAGCTTTGGTACTTGTACTGATACAGGAAGAATGTCTATGCTTGTAACTGCTTTAGCAGATCATCTAGATGTGGATATACCAGATCTTCCTATAGCTGTTACTGCTCCAGAATGGATGGAACAAAAAGCTACAATAGATGGTATATTTGCAGTAGCCTATGGAGCATATACACATCTTTCTCCAGTACCATTTATTACAGGAGCACCTGACCTTGTAAAACTTGTTACAGAGGATGTTGAAGGTCTAACTGGTGGAAAGGTAGCACTAGGAGACGATCCTGTTCAAGTTGCTAATGATATAGAAGCTCATATTATTAAGAAAAGAAAAGGTATGGGACTTGAATAAAAGCACACTTTAGGTATGATACTTTTCCTAATAATTATATAAAAATATCATAAAAAGTTAATAGTTTTATTTTTTAATAAGCTGATAATTTAACCCTATTTAAGACCACAGGTGTAAAGTCATTATACTACCTGTGGTTTTTAAATTTATCATAAAAATTGTATAATAATATTACTAATTTAATTATTTGCATACAATTTAAGTATATAAAATTTAAGGAGGAGATATAAATGTCGCATTTACTTAAACCCTTAGAAATTAAAAACCTAAAGTTAAAAAATAGATTAGTTATGCCACCTTTAGCTACTGAAAAGTCAAAGGAATATGGAAGAATTAGTAAAGAACTTTTAGATTATTATGATGAAAAGTCTGAAGGAGGACATATATCATTAATTATTGTTGAACATGCCTTTGTTTCCGAGGAAGGTAGGGCAAGTAAAGGACAAATGTCCATAGCAGATGATAGTATTATTGACGATTTGAAAAAGCTTGCTAATATTATACATAGCAATGGTTCTAAGGCAGTTATGCAAATTAATCATGCTGGGATCAAGGCAAACAAAGAGAATACAGGACTAGATCCAGTTGGACCATCATTATTAGAAGGTGAAAATAAAGAGCTTAGTATAGAAGGAATTAAAGATATAGTTGAAAAATTTAAGGTAGCTGCACTGCGAGCAAAAAAAGCTGGCTTTGATGGAGTGGAGATTCACGCAGCGCATGGATATCTTTTAAGCCAATTCTTTTCACCTATAACAAATAAAAGAAATGATGAGTATGGAGGAGCGGTTTTAAGTAGAATAAAGATTCATCTAGAAGTTATCAAAGCAGTTATAGATGCTGTAGGTAAAGACTACCCTGTTCTCATTCGTTTTGGAGCATCAGATTATATGGATGGTGGAAGTACAATTGAAGATGGGAAGGTTGCTGCAAAGGAGTTTCAAAAAGCAGGAGTTGATATACTAGATATATCTGGTGGACTTTGTGGTGCTGTAGTACAAGGTCTTGATGGACAAGGATATTTTGCACCTCTTTCTGAGGCAATTAAAGATGTTGTATCTATTCCAGTTATACTAACAGGTGGAATTACTGATGCAAGTGTTGCTGAGAAATTACTTAAAGAGGAAAAAGCAGATTTAATTGGTGTAGGTAGAGCAATACTTAGAGACTCAACCTGGGCTAAAAAGGCTATTGAAAGTCTTAAATAATATGATTATATGAGAAAGTAAAAAGAATTAGGGGAAGCTATGAGTACTATAAATCCAAACAAGGTATTTAATTTTTATCAAGAAGTTTCTATTCCAGATAGTATAAGACCATTTATATCAAATAATGAGACTGTTCAATTTGGTGTAAAAACAGTTAGAGATGTAGCTGTTTTTACTGATAAGCGTATATTAGTTGTTGATAAGCAAGGTTTAACTGGAAAAAAAGTTGAGTATTATTCTATACCATTTAAAAGTATTGTTACATATGCTGTTGAGACAGCAGGTACATTTGATTTAGATTCAGAAATTAAATTAATGCTATCAGGTGGAATTAGTATAGAACTTAAATTCTTTAAAGACAAGAATATGAATGCACTTCTTTTAAAAGTATATGAAGTAATAAATAATTTTGTTGTAGGATAGAAAAAAAGGCATCTTTAGAAGGTGCCTTTTTTCATTGTAATGAAGAGTTTTAAAATCATCATAGAAAAAATCTTTTGCAGTGTCACAAAATAATATATAATTATATAAAATAAAGAAAAATCAGAATATTTGTTAAAGTGGTAATTGTTAATAAAATTCATAAAATGACTTAATACAAGTTTTTATAATTCAATTTACTTTTGGGAGGTAATTATATGAGATTAAAAGGAAAAACAGCAATTGTAACAGGTGCAAGTTCAGGTATGGGAAGGGATATTGCCTATTATTTCGCAAAAGAAGGAGCTAATGTACTTGCAGTAGCCCGTCGTAGTGAAAAATTAAATGAACTTGTAAAGGAGACAAAAAGCTTTGAGGGTAAAACTGTAGCTTACTCTGCGGATATTACAAATAAAGAAAAAGTAGAAGGAATGATTGATGAGTCTATAAAGTTATTTGGTAAACTTGATATTTTAGTTAATAATGCAGGAATTATGGATAATATGAGTGGTGTTGCTGAAATAAATGATGAAATGTGGGATAAGGTTATGAGTCTAAATGTTAAGTCCCCATTTTTAGCAATGAGAAAAGCAGTTAACTACTTTAAAGAAGTTGGTGGTGGCGTAATAATTAACGTATCATCAATCGGTGGTTTATATGGATGTAGAGCAGGTGCTGTGTATACAGCAAGTAAACATGCAGTAGTCGGACTAACTAAAAACCCAGCTTTCATGTATGAAAAGGGTAATATAAGATGTAATGCAATATGCCCTGGAGGTATAGAAACTGAAGTTGGATTTGGAGAATTTATGAAGAATATTAATAAAGAGGGTGCAGCACGATGTATGACAGGAATAGCTACTAATCCTCGAATGGGTAAAGGTTCTGAAATTGCTACAGTTGCTGTATTTTTGGCAAGTGATGATTCTTCATTTATAAATGGGCAATGTATAGCTGTTGATGGTGGATGGACAGCATACTAATTAAAGAATAGTTTATATTTACATTAAGGACTAGGATTATTTTGATAATTTCTAGTCCTTAAGTTATTTTAAAATTATTTTAGGTTTCCATGTATTGACAAATTGCTTTCCGCATTTGTATAATAGTTGTAATTACAACTGTTGTATATTCAACTATTGAGGAGATGAATTAAATGCTAATGAATAAGCTTTCAATTATAGTTAGGCAGTACCATGTTTTTTCTATTAGAGAATTACAGGAATTTGACATAGGGCATGCTGAACAAGCAATACTTATGTTTTTAAGAGGCAGTGAAAATGTAAATCAAGAAGCAATTGCAAGCTATTTTACTCTCGATAAAGGTGCAGTTGCAAAAACATTAAGTAAGCTTGAAAAAAAGGAGTATATAAAAAGGGTTACTAACCTTGAAAACCAAAGAGAAAAATTAATTTCATTAGATAGTAAAGGAAGAGAAATTATTGATTATATGATGAAAATGAATGAGGAGTGGATTAACTCTGTCTTTAAGGGGTTAAGCCAATCTGATATTGAACATCTAGAAAAAAATGCATCAATAATAGCAGCGAATGCAATAAAGGTAGTAAATAAAGAATAGAGGTGTGAACATGGAAAAGGAGAATAAAAAAGTCAATTTTGTATTAGTTATGATAGTTTATCTAGCAGGTATATTCATGGGTGCAATTGATACAGGAATTATAACACCTGCAAGAACAGTAATCCAGAACAATTTAATGGTAGATGAAAAAACAGGAATATGGATGATAACAATTTATACCCTTGCCTATGCTGCGAGTATTCCTATTATGGGAAAGCTTGCTGATAAGTATGGGAGAAAGTATGTTTATCTTGTAAGTATTTTCTTGTTTGGATTAGGTTCTTTATTCTGTGGTTTGGCTCAGGACTTTTCAAGCTTTACAGTTCTAATTATTGCAAGAGCAGTTCAAGCAATTGGAGGTGGAGGAATTGTTCCTATTGCAACTGCTGAATTCGGGACAACATTTCCAAAGGAAAAGCGTGGAATGGCACTTGGACTTGTAGGTGGAGTTTATGGAATTGCTAATATTTTTGGTGCATCTGCAGGAAGTGCAATACTAGATATATTCGGAAAAGATAACTGGCAATTTATTTTTTATATCAATATACCTATAACCCTGTTCATACTTATTGCTGGGTTTTATACTTTACAGAACACAAAGGAAGTTAATGTTAAGAAAATTGATATTTTAGGAATATCTATTTTAACAATAATGGTTCTTTCACTATTATACGGACTTAAGAATATAGACTTCTTTAATTTTAAAGGTACGTTAGTTAGCAGTTCTGTATATCCATACTTACTAGTTTTCATTGTTTTACTTCCTATTTTCATATTTATAGAGAAAAAAGCAGAGGATCCAGTTATGAATCTGACTTTCTTTACAAATTCAAGAATTATAATTACTCTTGTTTTAGCATTTATAACAGGTGTTGTATTAATGGGGATGATTTTTGTTCCTCAGTTCTCCGAAAATGCATTGAAAATAGCCTCAGGTAGTGGAGGGTACTTTGTAATTATACTTGGTTTATTTGCTGGAGTTGGCGCTCCTGTTTCAGGAAAGTTAATTGATAGGTTTGGAGCAAGAGTAGTTATAGGATTTGGATTTATAGTATCCATTATTGGTTCACTATACCTTATATTGGTGGCAGCAAATACTCCAAGTAGTCTAAATGTGGTTGTAAGTTTAATTCTAATTGGTATAGGAATGGGATTTACAATAGGTGCTCCATTAAACTATATGATGCTAGAAAATACAAAGTTAGAGGAGTCTAACTCAGCCCTTGCAACACTTTCTCTAATTCGCTCAATAGGAACAGCTATTGCTCCGGCTATAATGGTAGGTTTTATTGCCCATGCAGGTGCAAATGTTCAAACAAGTGTTATGGAATCTCTTCCAAGGGAAATTGAACTACCTGCTCTTCCATATGCTAAAGAACTTACAAATGAAATAAATAAGTTAAAGGCTAATCCAGTAATGAGAGAAAAACTTAAAAATATTAATTTTCCTGATTTTACTTCAATGAATAAGATTGAAATTAATATAAGTGGTAGTGGTGACTATAAAATATCTAAGGATTTATTGGAATTTATGAAAACCTCAGATGTAACCACAATTACAAAAAACACTAAGATTCTTGCAAGTAGTATCTTTAATGAAATGACACCAAAAATAGTATCAAATATTCAAGGTAGGATACAAAGTGGAATAGACGCTATGAAATATAGTGTTAAGGATATGTATAAAGAAGTACCTAATATTCCAAAAGGATATGATAAAACAGGGCAAGAAAATAACTATGTGAATTTAGTTGGAAACCCAATAAACGATACAATTAATAAGATGAATAAGCTTAAAGAAGGGGTTCCAGGTGCATTTGAAACTGCAAAAAAGAATTATTTAGCTAAAATTGATAATCGTAAAGATACTGTAGAAAATAAGTTTCAAATGGTTATTAACAATGGATTTAAGCAAGTATATACGATAGTTGTTATTTCTTCATTTGCTGCATTGATTATTTTAATCTTTTATAAAAAGAAAGCTGTAGAATAATAAAAGTAAAAAATAGCTATATGATTATAATGTATAAATCATATAGCTATTTTAGTTATTTATTTTAAAATATATTTTATACCTCAGTATAGGATTTTAAAAGGTTTAGATAATGATTTGCCTCCCTAAGAACATGATCACCTAATAGAGGAAGAATTATTGATTTAATCTTACAGTTTAAAAGACCTTCAGTTCCCTGAGCCTTAAAATCTCTGAGTTTAGTTGTAGATTTTAAAGTATGCTCAGTAAGAGTAGAAATATCAAATGAAGACTTGTTAATATCGGAGGCTTCTTTTCTTAGAACCTCAAACTCTTTACCAAAATTATTAGCTATATCAAATAACTCTACTTCAGTAGGGTCTAAGAATCCTCTAATAAAGAAGGAATGTTCTGACATGATTCTATTCCAGAATGTTTCCTGTTCAATTATATCTTTTCTTATATCAATTTCATCACCATTTTGTAATCTTGTTAATAACTTGGCAAAAAATATTGCTTCTCTAAGTATATGATCTATTAATAGAGGATAAGCTGTAGTGAAGGTATTGCAGCATAATACATTATTTTTAAGTTTAATCTTAAACTCTGCAATCATTTTAGTTGCTGCTATTGAATGATGATTTAACTTATAAACTTGATCTGTAAGGGTACATATGTTTTTATTGCTATTATTAGATGACAATGAAAGTTCTCTAGAAGTTATACTTGAGTCTATAGAAACCCCACTTACAAATTGTGTGGCCTTCTCTGCTTCTAATGTATACTTAGTTACGATTTCATTTCCTTGTAATACCCTTGAAGGGATAACTCCATCGGATAAGTTTATGGCACTAGAAAGTAGTTTTGTAAATTCATTTTTAAAGGCATCAGCTTGTGCAATTAAGTTTTTATCTTTACATACAAATGCTGCTTCCAAGAATATGGAGTGTTCCTTCATTATTCTTAGAAAAAATAAATTTAGTTCTAAAGATTGAATAATAAACTTTTGTTTAGTTATCATTTCATACTCCTAAATACATTAATCATATCTCTAATAATATATTATAATTTCTCATATTTTGATACTTTTACAAGTAAGTGGGGTTTTGGTAGTTTATTTTGATGTATTTATAAGTGATTAAAATGTCACCTAATCCCTAAATTTATAAGTTATAGGAAAAAACTATACTTAAAATTTTTGTAATATGAAATTTCGATTAGACTGATATTGCTCTAAGTGATACTATTAACCTGAATTTTCAACAAAACCTTACAAAGGAGATTAACAGTGAGTATTAATATAAATATAATTTCTGGGTTTCTAGGAGCTGGAAAAACTACATTTCTAAAAAAAATAATCCCAAACTTAGGAGGAAAAATCGCACTTATAGAAAACGAGTTTGGAAGTATGGGGATTGATGGAGATCTTATTGATAACAAGCTTCCTATTAAAGAAATCTACGCTGGATGTATTTGTTGTAGTTTAGTAAAAGACTTTAAAAAGGCTATAGAAGAACTTTCTATAGAATACAAACCGGATTATATATTAATAGAACCATCTGGTGTTGGGAATCTATCAGATATTATAAAGGTTTGCAAGAAAATAAGTGAAAACTCAAATTTTAATATAAAAATAAATCGATTAATAACTATTGTAGATATAAGTTCATTTGAAGATTATATAGAAGGCTTTGGTGAATTTTATCTAGATCAAATTAAAAATGCTCATATCATTTTCTTAAGTCATTTTGACAAAATAGATGACATCAAGGTTCAAGAAGTAATTTCCAAAATAAAACTATATAATAAGTCAGCATTTATTATGAATGAAGATTGGCATTCATATTCTGGAGAAAAAATAGTTGATATATTAAGCTCAATTGATATTGAAGAAGTTGAATCTAATGAAGAGACAACCTCAATTCCAGCTAATAAAGTTTTTAGTACTTTATCAGTTTCAAAGCCTAGAGTTTTTAGAGTTGAAGAGATTGACAGTGTCTTAGCTTCACTAGGTAGCAAGGAGTATGGGTTTATTTTCAGAGCTAAGGGTATCTTGAAGCTTGATACCAATAGGGTTATTAGCTTTGATTTTACTCCACATCATTTTGATTGGAGATACTTAGACGAAGATAAGGAAACAAAAGTAGCTATTATTGGTAGTGAATTAAATAGTGAGAAAATATTAGAATGTTTTAATAAAAGTACAGGGGGGATACAATGGCTAAAATAATTGACTTTAAGTGTACCTATGATAATTCCGTTGGAATTAGTAAAGAAGTAACACAAAAAACTGATTTGAAATTTCCAGAAGCTTATACTAAGTTTGATAGCATGGCAATCCTTTCAAGGGAATTAAAGAAAGAGGACAATGCAAACTTTTGTCAGCTGCCATTTTGTCATACTGTTGAAGGAGAGGCTTTAGGTGGAATTGTTAATCTTGGAGATGAGAACATAGGGCCAAGGGCTAAGGATTATATATGTACATCCTCACAGGAGATACTTAATTTACCTGAAATTGATTTTTCAAAGGGACGTATATCAGAAGTTCTAAAGGCTTGTAAAAGCCTAAGGGAAGAGGGAGAAAATGTAGTTTTATATATTTCGGGTCCATTTACAATAATGAATGTTCTAATTGACCCACGTCACATTTTTAAGACATTTAGAAAAGACCCTGAAATGATGCAAAGAATATTTGATAAGTTTCAAAATGAAATATTAAGGTTCGTTTTGGAAGCTAAAAAAGTAGGAGTTAATATGATTAGCTATGGAGACTCCTCAGGAGGACTTAATATACTAGGTCCAAAGTTTTCGGAGCAGGTAGTAGAAATGTTTACTTATCCTCTACTAAAAGAAATAGAAGAAATAATTGATGATGAAACTATAGTTTTGCTTTGTCCTAAAACTTCATTGGCACTACTTGGAACAGAGAAGGCCAAATGGGAGGATATTGATCTTAAAGAAGTTATTAAATATCCTGATGCCTGTGTAAAAGTAATTGGTAGGGCAAAGTTTGCTGGGCAAATGTGTATAAAAAATAAAGAATTTGAATTAAAGAATGGAATAATTAAAACAATTAAATTGTTTTAATTATTCATATAAAGCTAACATATCAACAAGATACTTAAGTAAAGGTAGTTAAAATTAAGGGGGAAATTATATGCACAAGGATGATAAAATGACGCCAAATGAACGTCTGATGGCATTTATGACAGGAAAGCCTATGGATAGACTTCTAGCTATGCCTGTTGTTTGCTCAATGTCTGGACTAGCATTAGGTATGACACATAAGGAAAAAAGAAGTACCGCTTTAAATGAAGCAAAAGCTCAAATTGCTTGTTATGAAAGATTTGGGAATGATTTAACAATTGTGGAATATGGTCTACATGGTGTAGGAGCTGCTCTAGGTAGTGTGATGAGTGATCCAGAGGATGCGGTTCCAGCAATTATAAAATATGCAATAGATGATCTAAATGATGTTGACAAACTAGATATGTCAAAATTAAAGCTAGAAAATGATGAAGCATTTCAGCTTCATATTGATGCAGCAAAAATTATAATAGAAAAAATAGGGAATGAGGTTCCAACTGGAGTCCTAATTTCTGGTCCTTTTACAGCAGCAGCTAGTATATATAAGGTAGAAAATCTTTTAAGAGCAACTAGAAAAAACCCTGAAAAACTACATGAATTAATTAAGTTTTGTACTGAAGGATTAAAAATGATTTATAGAGAGTTTATTAAGGCGGGTTGTATTATACTATTATGCGATCCAATTGCATCAGGAACAATTCTTCATAGAAAACAATATTTAGATTTTGTTTTACCATATACAATT
Organism: Clostridium cylindrosporum DSM 605; assembly: GCF_001047375.1. Lineage (NCBI taxonomy): Bacteria > Bacillati > Bacillota > Clostridia > Eubacteriales > Clostridiaceae > Clostridium > Clostridium cylindrosporum. The sequence continues at coordinate 282,708 of NZ_LFVU01000028.1, read as the reverse complement.
GACTTAATGAAGGATATTCATGATGCAAACGGAACAGTTTGTTATCACATTTGTGGGGACACAACTTCAATCGTAGGAGATATGGTAAAGTCAGGCTGCGACATGATAAGTGTTGATAATAGAGTAGATTTAGCATATACAAAGGAAGTAATAGGAGATAAGGTTCCTATTCTTGGTAACGTAGATCCTGTAGAAGTTATGTATTTAGGAAATACTGATGATGTAGATTCAGCAGTAAAGACTTGTTTACAAAAGGCATATGACAGTCCAACAGGATATATTCTTGCATCAGGATGTGATCTTTCAGGGGATATTCCTTTAGAAAATATTGACCAATTTATGGCCTCAGCTAGAAAGTATGGAAAATGGCCACTAGACCCTAAAAACTTTTCATAAAATAAGAAATCTATATAAAATGGAGGGAAAGACAATGTCAGTATCAAAGGAAGAATTATTAAAAAGACTATCAGATGGCGTAGTTGAAATGGAAGAAGAAGATGTAATTGAAGCAAGCAATGAATATGTAGAGGCTGGATATCCTATATTCGAAGGTATAATGCAAGGACTTGTAGATGGTATGAACCGTGCAAGTCAGTTATATGACGATGAGGAGTATTTTGTAACAGATATATTACTATGTTCAGATGCAATGTATGAAGGATTATCAATTTTAAGACCTCATCTTCCAGAAAATGAAGTATTAGAAGAAAAGCCAAAGGGTGTAATCGGAGTTGTAGAGGGAGATACCCATGATATAGGTAAGAATCTAGTTAAGATAATGCTTGAAACAGCTGGATTTGATATGATTGACTTAGGTAGAGATGTTCCACTGCAAAGTTTCGTTGATAAGGCTAGGGAAGTTAATGCAGCATTCGTATGTTTATCAACACTTATGACAACAACAATGGGTGGAATGGGAACTGTAATAGAACTTTTAAAAGAAGCCGGAATAAGAGATGAGGTTAAAGTTGTTATAGGTGGAGGACCAATCTCTAAAAAATTCTCTGATCAAATTGGTGCAGATGGATACTCTGCAAATGCAGTTGAGGCAGTTAAATTAGTAAAAAGATTACTTGAAATAGCATAGAAAGAGGTGAAGGCTATGTTATCGCCAAAGGAGAGATTAAACAAGGTCTTTACAAAGGAAGAGGTTGATAGACCACCATGTATTTGCCCAGGTGGAATGATGAACATGGTAACAACAGAATTAATGGATGAAGTAGGAATCAGCTTACCTGCAGCACATAGTGATGCACAAATGATGGCGGATTTAGCGAGAGCAGTATATGAAAAAGGGTGCTTTGAAAACTTTGGAGTTCCATTTTGTATGACTGTAGAAGCTGAGGAGCTTGGTGCGAAGGTTGATATGGGAAGTAATATTTACGAGCCACATGTTGTAGAGTATGCAATTAATTCTGTTAATGAATGGACAACTCTTTCAAAGATTAATTTTGAGGATGGAAGATCAAAGGTTGTACTTGATGCAATCAAAATCTTAAAGTCTAAGAAAGATGATGTTCCGATTATAGGGAACCTTACAGGACCAATAAGTACAGCAAGCTCTATAATCGAGCCTGTTGTATTTTATAAGCAGCTTAGAAAAAGCAATAAAGAGGCCCATGAATTCCTTGAGTTTGTAACTGATGAATTAATTTTATTTGCAAAGAAGCAAATTGAAGCTGGTGCAGATATAATTGCGATTTCTGACCCTAGTGGTACTGGTGAGATTTTAGGACCAAAACTATTTGAAGAGTTTGCAGTTAAATATTTAAATAAGCTAATCCACAGTATACAAAAAGAAAATATAGCTACAATTGTGCATATATGTGGTCAAATGAAAAATGTATATAGTGAGGTAAATAAGGTAAGAAGTAATGTTCTAAGTTTTGATTCTATGGTTAGTATCAAGGAGGCTAGAAAGAACCTAGGTGATAGGCTTCTTATGGGGAATGTAAGTACCTACACAATTGAGTTTGGTGAGGCGAATAAAATCGCACAGCTTACTCAAAGGTGTGTAGAGGATGGTTCTAATATAATATCTCCAGCCTGTGGACTTGGAATGAAATCTCCTCTGAAAAACATAAGATCAATGATTGAATCCTTAACAAAAGGAGATGCAATCAGCGATGCCTAAGATTTCCATTAAGAATCAAAATAAAGTATTTGAATATATTCAAGGTAAGAATTTATTGGAACTTCTAGTAGAGAATAATATTTTTGTTGATAATCCATGTAATGGTAAAGGGCTATGTGGTAAATGTAAGATTAGACTTATAGAAGGAAACCTATCTGATTTATCCGAAACAGAGGAGAAGTTCCTAAAGGAAGAGGAATTAAGGTCAGGAATAAGACTAGCCTGTCTTGTAACACCTTATGATGATATCACAATCGAAATTTTACAAAAGGAAAGAAAACATGAAATATTAACTACTGGATATATACCAAGCTTTGAATATAGACCTTCAATCTCTAAACGGGTAGTTGAAATTAAAAAGCCTAACCTAGATGATCAAACTCCATTTGAGGATTCTTTATGCAGGGCATTTGATATTCAGCATATAGATTGGAATATATTAAAGCAAAGTGAAGTCACATATGGAATTGTAACTGGAGTTTTCAATGGAGAGAACTTAATTGGAATTGAATTAGGTGATACTAGTGATGTTCTTTATGGGATTGCTATTGATATAGGAACCACAACTGTTGTAACAGCACTTATAAATATGAATACAGGTGAAGAAATTACAACAGCATCAATGATTAATCCTCAAAAGAAGTTTGGTCTTGACGTTCTAACTAGAATAACCTATGAACTTGAAAATCCAAAGAATGCAAAGGAAGAACTTCAATCTGCAATTGTAAATTCTATTAATGACATGATTGAAGATATGTGTAACAAAACTAAAATAGATAAAAAACATATTTATGAGATTTCTATTGCAGCAAATTGTACAATGATGCATTTTCTTTTAGGGATTGATACATCCTCTATAGGAAAATCTCCATATGTGCCGGTATTCTCAAGGTCAAAGAATATACCAGCGAAGGATATAGGACTTAAGGCATCTGTTGGTGCAAGGCTTTATTGTCTTCCATCGGTTTCTTCCTATATAGGTGCGGATATTGTAGCAGGTGCATATGTATGTGGATTACATAAAGCCTTAGAAAATGTTCTATTTATAGATATTGGAACCAATGGAGAAATTGTATTATCAAATCAAGGAAAAATGTTATCATGTTCCTGTGCAGCAGGGCCAGCACTTGAAGGGATGAATATAAGTTCAGGTATGAGGGCTGCAGAGGGAGCAATTGAAGATGTAAAAATCAGTGAAAAGGGAATTGAACTTCAAGTTATAGGTAGTAAAGAACCTATAGGTGTATGTGGTAGTGGGATATTAGCCGCTGTAAAAGAGTTAATTCGTGTAGGCCTGGTGAAGAAGCAAGGAGCATTTATAAAGAAGGAAAAGCTAGAAAGTTCTGATTATCGATATGATATGATTAATTTAGATGGAAGCAAAAGAGAGTTTATTCTAAGCGAAAACCCTGAAAGACTGTTAATTACACAGGGAGATGTTCGTCAGGTTCAACTAGCAAAGGGAGCTATACTTTCTGGATTTTATGCACTTCTTAAGAAGGCAGGTATTGACATAAATGACCTTGATAAGGTTATTATTGCAGGACAGTTTGGAGCACACCTGCCAGTTGATAGCTTAGTTGGTATAGGCATATTACCAGAGGAGGTAAAAGACAAACTATCATATGTAGGTAATTCCTCTAAAACAGGAGCATATATGGCTCTTATGTCTCAAGATGTAAAAGGTGAAATTGAAGATTTGGCTCAAAAGATGGATTATATGGAACTTGGAGCATCACAAGGGTATGAAAGACTTTTTGCTGAGTGTCTTATATTTCCAAGCTAACTTATAAAAATCAATATAGCCCTATAGAATATATGATAAAAGTCTATTCTATAGGGTATTTTTGTTTATAATAGAGTAGATAGAAGTTATTAAAACTATTAGTTTAGGCTAAAAAGCTAGTTAGTAATAGGAAAATATAATAAATATGCAGGAGGCACAAAATGAAGAATGCATTTTACTATGAAACAAAAATCGGGAAATTAGGAATTGTGGAAAATGGAGTAGGAATTACTCACATATATTTTGGAGAAGTAATCCCTAAAGATATAAATTTAGTTGAGACACCTCTACTTAAAAAAGCAAGTGAGCAGCTTAAAGAATATTTTGATGGAAAAAGGAAAACATTTGATTTGCCACTTATACCACAAGGAACGGATTTTCAGCAAAGTGTGTGGAGGAGCCTTCAAGAGATTCCATATGGCAAAACATGTACTTATAAGGAAGTAGCAATATGTGTAGGTAATGAGAAAGCATCCCGTGCAGTGGGTATGGCAAATAATAGGAACCCAATCCCTATTTTCATCCCTTGCCACCGTGTAATTGGTGCGAGTGGTAAATTAGTTGGCTATGCAGGAGGGATAGGTATAAAGGAAAAGCTTTTAGAAATAGAAAGTGTAACTATTTTATCAAATTAGGCATAACATAAAATGAAATGTTTAATTTGGAGGATATTATGAATTTCCCAAAACATCAATGCCCACATCTAAATTACAACTATTCTGGATACAGAAATGATGTAAATGAGACTAATAAGCCAAGAAGAGCTGTAGCACATATATTTGGTGGACCGTTAGCTCCAAGAATTCGTGGTACTGTAATTTTTACAGAGGCACCTGGTGGTACAAAGGTTTCTGTAGAGGTTAATGGACTACCTCAATTTAAACCAGCTAGTGAAGGAAGTCCACAGGTTGGTCCACACGGATTTCATATACATGAGAATGGTAATTGTACAGTAGGTAACCCCTCAGATCCATTTATGTCTGCGGGAGGACACTGGAATCCGACTAATCAACCACATGGTAATCATGCAGGAGATTTTCCTGTACTATTCTCAAATGATGGTTATTCTAGAATAATATTTTTCACTAATAAGTTTACTGTTTCACAGATTGTTGGAAAGTCTGTAGTTATACATCAAGGTCCTGATGATTATAAGACACAGCCAGCTGGGGCTTCAGGTAAAAAGCTAGCATGTGGAGTTATTCAACTAGAAGCTTAAGTATACCTACCCTTAAAATGCTTTGAATAATTTTATATAGAATATTTAATAAGTCATATAGTTTGATATTCACATACTATATGGCTTTTCTTGTTTTCTGCGATATTCTTGATTTATATATTATTACTTTGTTATAATTAATGATAAATAATTTTTCCATGAAAATTGTTTAATATATTACTTAAGATAAGAAATATAAAATAACATAAAAATAAAATTAATGGTAGGTGGCATAATTGAGTATAGGTATAATAACAGCTATGGAAGAAGAGCTAGCGATAATTTTAAAGGAATTAACTGATGTAACTAAAGAGGTAGTTTCTAGAAATGAAATATACAGAGGAAAACTAGGAAATAAAGAAGTAGTTGCAACAGTTTGTGGAATAGGTAAGGTACATGCTGCTGTTTCAACACAGACACTAATAAGAGAATTTAAGGCAGAGGCAATTATTAATGTTGGTGTTGCAGGTGGACTAAGAGATGAAATAGGTTTTGGAAACATTGTAATAGGAGATAGCTTAGTTCAACATGATGTAGATACAACAGTATTCGGAGATAGACATGGACAAATTCCAAGACTAGATACATTTGATTTCAAGGCAGATAAGAACTTAGTAGAATTAGCTAAAAAAGCTGCTGAAGAAAATCCAGAAAACAAAACTTTCGTAGGAAGAATAGTTACAGGGGATCAATTTTTAACTAGTAAGGAAAAGGTAGAATGGTTAGTTAAGGAATTTGATGCTTTAGCTGGAGATATGGAAAGTGCAAGTATAGCTCATACTTGCTATCTAAATGATACACCTTTCCTAATAATTAGAACTATATCAGATAAAGGTGACGATTCATCACATGAAGATTATGAAACTAATAAGGATAAGGCAATCGAAAATTATTTAGAATTAATAAAAAAATTACTTCAAAGAGTTTAGGAGGTACTTTAATGAAAGTAGAAAGCTTTGAATTAGACCATAGAACTGTAATTGCTCCATATATTAGAAAAGCCGGAGTATATGTAGGAAAAAATAAGGATATCGTAACTAAGTTTGATATAAGATTTATGCAACCTAATAAGGCTGTTATGGAGACAGGTGCTATACATACACTTGAACACTTACTAGCAGTTTATTTAAGAGAAACTGAATTAGATGAAAAGGTTATAGATCTATCACCAATGGGATGTAGAACAGGATTCTACTTTACAGTATGGGAAGATTTAAGTGTAGAGGATATAAAGAAGGCTCTTGTATATTCACTAGAGAAGGTTCTTGAAACTACAGAGATACCAGCAGCTAATGAGGTACAATGTGGTACTTATAAGGATCACTCACTTGAAGGAGCTTTAAAGCTTGCAAAAGGATTTCTTGAAGGAATCAATAAGTAGTAAAAACAGCTATGGACAGATGTCCATAGCTGTTTTATTTTTCAAAAGTTGTTATAAAAAATTTAATAAGTAATGATATAGATTTTCTATTTTTTCTAATCTATAGTATGATTTATATAAGAGTATTATTGTTTTAGAAAAGTAGGAGATAAATCTATGATTAGAGAATTACAACAACAAGATAAAGATATATTTATTAATATGGTTAAGGATTTTTATAATTCTGAAGCAGTACTTCATCCAATCCCAGAAAAAAATATAGTTAAAACATATAATGAGATAATTTCCTCTTCTCCATATGCAAAGGCATATATAATAGAGGAGAATAATGAAGTTGCTGGATATTCCCAAATAAGTTTAACCTATTCAAATGAAGCAGGGGGAATAGTTGTTTGGATAGAGGAGATTTATATTAGGGAGCAATTTAGAGGGTTAGGTCTTGGTAGTAAAATCCTTGATTTTATTAATACAGAGTTTTCTGATAAAGCAGCTAGATTTAGGCTTGAAATATGTGAGGATAATAAATCAGCAAAAAAGCTTTATATACGTAAAGGGTACAAGACTCTTAATTATTCACAAATGGTTTATGGTTTTGATGATAACTAATAGAGCTAAAAGCTATCAATTAAGGTGTGTTAGACATATTAATTGATAGCTTTTTTATTTTAACTTTATATAATTTATATTTATATTTAATATGTGGAATACTAGGCTAACTATATTGTTATTTATAAAAAGATAGTTAGTTTAGTTAAATTTTTTAATATAAATTATGGTATAATTGTTAATAAAAAAATTGCAAAGGAAGGGTCTAGTATCATGAAGTTTTTAAAGTACTTATTTATTTTTATCCCTATAAGTATAGCATTTGAATTTATGCATATGAATCCAATATTAATATTTATAGCATCCGCTCTATCTATACTCCCTCTTGCGGGACTTATGGGAGAAGCTACAGAGGAAATATCATATTATGCAGGTCCAAGAGTTGGAGGATTTTTAAATGCCACATTTGGAAATGCTACAGAACTTATTATAGCGTTTTTTGCTTTAAAGGAAGGACTATTTGACGTTGTAAAGGCATCGATTGCAGGTTCTGTTATAGGAAATATACTTTTAGTTCTTGGGGCAAGTTTGTTATTTGGAGGATTAAAGTTCAAAACTCAAACATTTAACAAAAAGGCTATTGAAGTGTCATCAAGCATGCTTTTATTCGCTGTTATAGGACTTGTTATTCCAGCTATATTTACTCATACAGTAAAACCTGAGCTTTTAACAACTAGATACGAGATTTTAAGTATCGGTGTTGCTGCCTTAATGTTTTTAATATACATACTTGGACTATATTTTTCTTTTTATACTCATAAAGATATATACGGATCAGATCATGGAGAAGCTCATGAGGTTAAGTGGAGTCTTAAAAAATCAATTATTGTGTTAGTTGTGGCAACTGTTTTAATTGCACTAGAAAGTGAGTTTCTTGTAAGTTCAGTTGAGCCAATGACTAAGGCAGTAGGGCTTAGTGAGTTCTTTGTAGGGATAATTTTAATTCCTATAATCGGAAATGCAGCTGAACATAGTACAGCTATTATTATGGCAATGAAAAATAAAATGGATGTTGCAATTGAAATTGCAATAGGTTCAAGTTTACAAATAATATTATTTGTTACTCCAATACTTATATTTTTAAGTTTACTATTTAAGCCAATGAGCATTGTATTTAATGAGTTTGAACTAATAGCTATGTTTGTTTCAGTACTTATAGCTAATAGAGTTGCAAATGATGGTGAATCAAATTGGCTTGAGGGTATGCAGCTTATAGTTGTTTATATCATTATAGGTATTTCATTTTTAATATTATAGGTGTATTAAAAAATCATCTTTTATGGATTTTTTTTAAGTATAAGGGAAGAATAGTTTTGTAGAATAATAACTATTTTTTAAGGAGATGATTAAATGAAATGCAAAGTAGAACTTAAAGAAGGCGTAAGCGTACTTGCTACATCAAGAGAACATAGTGTAACTATGGATTTAGGTACTCCATTAGGCGATAACAAGGGAATGACTCCTGGTGAAATGTTACTAAATTCTGTTGCGGCTTGTAAGATTATGTCTTATGTATCTTTGTCTAAGTCTAAAAACATAGATGTTAAAGATTTAGTTGTAGAAATTAGTGCAGAGATTGAAGAAGCAGGACCATTAGAGGATACTGGTATTCAAATAAAGGCAATTAAAACTATGAAGACTACTTACAGGGTAAAATCTTCAAACTCAAAGGAAGAAATCGAAAACTTTACAAAGTTAGTTGAAAAATTCTGTACAGTTGCAAATGCTTTAAATGATAAGATTAAAGGTACAATTGAAGTAATAATAGAAGCTTAATAAAAAGAATATAAATTTAAAAAAGCCCTATTCATAGTATTATGATTAGGGCTTTTGTTAAAGGGGGTATATTATGAAAAAGGTGTTATTTACGTATAAATTTGAAGACGGGAAGATGGAGGAGAAAATATCACTTTTAGAGAATTTAGGCTATGAGGTATACTTTGAAAATGAGGCTACATTTCAATATAAAAGTTATATGAGAGAGATTGAGGCCTTAATGTGTTATAGTCCATTTGAAAGTCTTGATATAGATGATTTTCCATCTTTAAAGTGGATTCAATTAACTAGTATGGGATTTGAACAGATTCCTGTAGATAAGGTTTTAGAAAGAAGGATTATAGTTACAAATAATAGAGGTGGCTATAGTATACCTATGGGGGAATGGGTTGTACTTAATATTTTAGAGCTTATAAAAAATAGAAAAAAAGCATATGAAAATCAATCTAATAAAAGATGGTTTATGGATTTTTCCGTAGGAGAAATATACAGCAAAAAGATATCATTTATAGGAACGGGGGATATAGCCAAGGAGTCAGTTAAAAGGTTAAGTGGATTTGGAACTCAAATACTAGGAGTAAACACAAATGGAAGAAGTATAGAAGGATTTGATAAATGTTTTTCAATTGATAAGTTAGACTATGTTTTAAGTATAAGTGATGTAGTGGTTATTTGTCTTCCACATACTAAGAAAACAGAACATATTTTTAATAAAGAAAGATTAGAAAAGATGAAAAAAGATGCATATCTTATAAATGTTTCAAGGGGTGCTGTTGTTAGTGAAGAAGACCTAGTAGAGCATTTAGATGAAGGGAATTTTAAAGGCGTTGCTTTAGATGTATTTGAGGAAGAGCCTTTGTCTAAAAAGAGTAGATTATGGGATTACCATAGGGTAGTTATTACTTCCCATAATTCATGGATTAGTGAAATGATACCAGAAAGAAGATGGAATCTTTTTTATGAGAATCTTAAAAGATATATAAATAAAGAAGAGCTTTTAAATGTAGTTGAGATTAAAAAAGGATATTAATGAATTTAAAATAACTTTATTTGTATGTCAACACTTATGATGACTATGAGAGGCATGAAAACTGTTATAGAAATGCTAAAGGAAAGAAATATAAGAGATAAGTATAAAGTAATGGTAGATGGAGGACCAATTTGTTAGAAATTTGCAAATGAAATTGGTCCTGACTCATATACTATAGATGTAAAGGAAGCAATGAGAAGAATAAAGGCGATAGTATATATAGAAAATGAAGGATTGCTAATAGAAAGGATATAAAATATATTTACAACAATACATAAAAGTAGTATTATTTGTATAGAAAAATATGGAATATGGTCCTTGCTTAATAAATATATAAATAGTATCTATTTATATATTATTTTTACACATTTAATGATAATGATATTCAGTATCTAAAAATAGAGAGATTAATAGAATTATATGAGGAGATATAAAATGTTGAAAAGAATATTTTTTAAGTTTAAAGAGAAAGAAATTTATCATGATATAATTGAAAGTTTAGTAGCAGCATTAGAAGCTAAAGATACTTATACAAGTGGCCATTCAGAAAGAGTTGCATTTATGAGCTATGAACTTGCAAAGGCCCTTGGAGTTAAAGGAATAGAGTTAGAAAACATACATATTGCAGCCCACTTACATGATATAGGTAAAATAGGAGTCCCAGATCAAGTACTAAATAAAAATGGGGAATTATTACCTAATGAATGGGAGTATATTAAAATGCATCCAAAAATAGGTTTTAATATTTTAGGCAAATCAAAAAAGTTAAAATCTATAAGCAATATTGTTCTTTATCATCATGAAAGATGGGATGGGAAGGGATACCCTGAAGGAATATCTGGATTGCGTATACCACTTGGATCAAGAATAATTGCAATATGTGACTCTATTGATGCTATGATGAGTGATAGACCCTATAGAAAGTCTATTAAATTTGAGAATTGTATGAATGAGATAATTAAAAATAAAGAATTGATGTTTGATCCTTTAATAGTTGACTATATTATAAAAAACATGAACAGTGTAAAAAAATTTATAGATACTAAAAGTGATAATTTGGAGTTAATTGTAGGGTGATGATTATTATTAAGAATATAGAAAAATATATTAGTACAGCACATTATTTTAAATAGGTATGGCTTAAAATAATGTGTTGTATTAATATATTTGAAAGTATTTTACAGACTTTTTCTTTATATTTGAAATAATGATGATAAAAAAAATAATATTTGTTTTTTCTATTTGAGTTGACAAATTACATTGATTATAATACGAAATGGAAGTTACTATGAAATATTGGACTTAAATGGTATAAGGTATAAATCAATGGAGAGAGGAAGTATTACAATGTCGAACTTGACTTTAAAAGGTATAAGTAAAGTTTATCAAGGAGGGGTTAGGGCAGTTTCAGATTTTAATCTTGAGATTAATGATGAAGAGTTCATAATATTTGTAGGACCATCAGGTTGTGGTAAATCTACGGTACTGAGAATGATAGCAGGACTTGAGGAGATAACTGAAGGTGAATTATATATAGATGATAAAATAGTAAATAATGTTGAACCTAAGGATAGAGATATTGCTATGGTTTTTCAAAACTATGCACTATACCCTCATATGAGTGTATATGAAAATATGGCCTTTGGACTAAAGATAAGGGGAAATAAAAAGAAAGAAATTGAAGTTAGGGTTAAAGAAGTAGCTAATATACTGGGAATCGAAGGGCTACTTGATAGAAAACCTAAGGCTTTATCAGGTGGACAAAGGCAAAGAGTCGCGCTTGGCAGGGCAATAGTGAGAAATCCTAAGGTTTTCCTTATGGATGAACCATTATCAAACCTTGATGCTAAGCTTCGTGTACAAACAAGAGCAGAAATAGTGAAACTTCATAAAAAACTTGGAACTACTTTTATATATGTAACACATGATCAAACAGAGGCTATGACAATGGGTGATAAAATAGTAGTTATGAAAGATGGAATTATTCAGCAATTTGCGTCACCACAGGAATTATATGAAAGTCCAATTAATACTTTTGTTGCAGGATTTATGGGAAGTCCTCAAATGAATTTCATAGATGTAAATGTAATAGAAATAGAAAATATGTTAATATTGCAGAAAAATCAACTTAAAATTGAGTTAACTCCTGAAGTATCTAAAGTGCTTAAAGAAAAGGGGTATGTTGGCAAGAGAATAATAATTGGAATAAGACCAGAGGATGTAATAGTAAGTAATGAAAATAGTTTATCTACTTTAACTGGAACTATAGATGCAATTGATAATATGGGAAGCGAAAAATATATTTACTTTAAGGTAGAATCTGATAATATAACTGCTAAAGTAGGACAAGAGTCAAATATAAAACTTGGAGATTCTCTAAAAATATACTTTAATACATCTAAAATACATTATTTTGATAATGAAAATGAAGAGAGAATTAAAATTATACAATAGCACATTTTTTTATATTAAAGAAGATAATATAACTACAGATATAATGAGGTTAGAAATTACTAATAGTATAGGAGAATTATTATGGATATATTGACACAAATTTCTGACTGTATAGTAAATATGGATGAAGATAATATTGAAAGATTAGTAGTACATGCAGCAAAAATAGACAATATTAGATTAGAAGAGATTTACTTAAAGGGACTTAATGATGGAATGGTTAGATCTATAGATTATTATGAAAATAAACAATATGATATTCCAGAAATAATAGTATGTGCGGACACGTTAAATAAAGGATTAAAGGTATTAAGTAGATTTGGAAATATTAATAATGATGTTAAAGGAAAAATTCTTCTTTCAGTTGTTGAGGGAGATACCCATGAGATAGGTAAAAATATAGTTAAAATAATGCTAGAAGCATCAGGATATGATGTACTAGACTTTGGAGTAAATAAAAGTGTAGAAGAAATAATAAGTGTAGCAATAAAAGAAGAAGTAGATATAATTGGATTATCTTCAATGATGACAACAACAAGGGGAGAAATGAAAAAGCTTATTGAAAAAATCAATTCTATGGATTTAAAGAGAAGACCCTATGTTATTGTAGGTGGTGGAAGTGTTACTGAGAATTACTCCATTGAAATAAATTCTGATGGATATGCACCAAATGCACCAAAGGTTATTAAGTTGGTTCAAAATATACTGAAGGAGGGAAGGTAAATGACCTTACTTGAATATATAAATAGTGAAAATCGAGGTTTTTTCTTACCAGATATGGGGACTAATGGCCTCTTTTTAACAGGTTATACAGCATATGAGGTATATAATGATCCAAATAAGCAACTAGAAGTTGCTAAAAAGATGAATGAAACCTTTGAAACAGATTTTATATACTCATTATGTGATGGGGCAATTTTTTGTGAGACACTGGGACTTGATTTATTAAAGCCGGATTTTGATTTTCCAAGTGTGCTAAATCACCCTTTTACAAATATAGATGCCTTAGAAAAATATGAAGTTCCAGACCCTTATAAATCTGGTAGAATGCCTGTAAATCTAAAAAGTCTAGAACTGATTTCAAAAAACGTAGATAAGCCTCTTTTTGTATCTATCCAAGGGCCATTTACCCTGGGAATTCAGTTAGCAGGTGCAACACATCTTTTAAGATGCGTAATTAAAGAGCCTGAATTTGTAAAAAAGTTACTTGAATTTACAACTGAGACAGTTAGAAGATATGCAGTAGCAGTGAAAAATGCTGGTGCAAAGTATATATCTATAGCAGAGCCTGCTACGGTAACACTTAGTAGAGATAGATTTGAAAAATTAATAGTTCCTAACCTAAATAAGATATATAATGACTTAAACTGTTGGAAGGCACTGCATATATGTGGAGATACTACAGAGTTTTTAGATCTTATGCTGACTTGTAATATAGATGCATTAAGCCTTGATCAAATAATGGATTATGAAAAGGTTATGGATATGGTTCCAAAGGACATAGTATTACTTGGAAATCTAGATCCATTAGAGCTTCTATATAATTCCAAGGAAGATAAGATAAAAAATGAGACATTAAAACTACTAAAGAAAATGAGAAGACACAATAACTATCTTTGTGCATTTGGATGTAATTGCATGAATGATACACCAGTTAAAAATCTTCAAGCTGCTATAGAAGCTGGAAGAATAACATATCAAGAATTAGATGAAATAAAGGTTTAGATATGAGATTAGATATTAAGGATATTATAATAGATAGAGATGAAGTTTTAAAATTCCTTGGATATGGTAAAAGAAAGCAACCTCCAATTATCCTAAAAAAAATAGATGAGGAGATTGAAAAGTCAAAGGAATTATTTGATACCCAAGTATTTTTAAAACATTTTAAGATTGAAAAAATAAAGGATGTAGAAGTAAGTTTTGGTGACTTTAATATTAAAAGCAATTATGTAGCCAGAGAACTAGAAAATTCATCCTCTGTGTATATAGCATTATATAGTATAGGAGATTACATAGAAGATAGGATTAATGAATACTCCAGCAGTACTGAAATGATTAGAGCTATGATTTTAGATAAAATAGGGGTAGTAGCTTTAGATTATATAAATCATAAGATAAAAGAAGAAATTAATAAAAAGATTAATCCTATGAATATATCCGCTCAACTTTACCCATCTCAAAAAGATTTTCATATATCAAATCAAGTAATACTATTAAATGCATTTAGAGAAGAAAATACTACTATAACTATAAGTAAACACTTTCAAATGTACCCTATAAAAACTGTTGTAGTATTATTTGGTGTCGGTAAAGATAAGGACAAATATAGCATGTGTGATAGATGTGAGAATAAATGTTATTAAACTTATAAAGTATATGTTATATTATTTAGAAGAAATTTAATATAATTATTAAAAGTGGGATAGAAAATAAGGAAAAATCTTATTTTCTATCCCACTTTTAAGTTGTTTATAGGATTGTAAAAATATATTTAAACTAAACTTAACATTTCTGCTATTTAAATTATATTGGTTGTAAAGTTTATAAATGTTATAATTTCTTTAAATATGTAGGGAAATGTAGATATAATATTCTCGGGGGGATAATAGAGAGTGAAAAAATTAAATTTAAAAACAAAGCTAATTCTATCATTTAGTATATTAATAACTTTTATTTTTGTTATTGGTATTGGAGGCATTATTATAACTAAAAGTATGGATAAAAATGCAAAGGATATTATCTATGCAATGGGTGCAGTAAATAGAGTTAGGCACTTAGAATCTAATTTAGTTATGATGAGCAAAAATGCACTAATGATAGTTAATGAAAAGGATGAGACTAAGATTAAAAGCCTAAAAAATGATATTGAAAACATAATTAAAGAAAATGATGAAATGATGAATGATTATGAAAATGGAGATACAGGTGAATGGCTTCCAGGGGAAGAAGCTGTTTTTCAAAAATTTAAAAGTACACTTAATGAATTTAAAAAAAGCATAGTAGAAACTTGTAAGTTAACAGATGAAAAAAAGTATAGTGAGTCATTAAATCTTGAAAAAGTGGTGGAGTCACAGTGGAAGGAAGCTGATGGACTTATAAATGAGTTAATAAAAATAAATATTGAGGGTACAGAGAGTATAAAATCTCGTAGTAGCGTGATTTATAAAGAATCAATATATAAAGCTGTTTTTACTATAATTATTGGAGCCGGAGTAAGTAGTATTATAGTAATTCTTTTATACAGATATATTATGAGATCATTAAAAAGAATTAGAAAGTTCTCTGATAGACTTAAAGAGTATGATTTTTCTGAACCTATAATTATAGATGCAAAGGATGAATTTTCAGATATTGGGGCTGACCTTAATGCTGCGCAAGGCAATGTAAGAATATTAATTAAGTCTATAGTTGAAGATTCAATAGAAATTACTTCATCAAGTGAAAATCTATTTAAAACTATAGAAGATCTAAACCTAAGACTTGTGGATATAAACGATTCAACTAATGAAATAGGAAAAGAAATGGAAGAGGCTAGTGCTGGGGCAGAGGAGATTTCAGCTTCTGTTCAGGAAGTAGACTCAAACATTAGTATACTTTCTCAAAAGGCATTTGAAGGAAGTAAAAATGCTAATATATCTAAAGAAAAAGCACTTAATGTTCAAAAAGATGGAAATCTGGCACTTGAAGAAGCAAGCAAATTATTTAATGAAAACAAAGAAAAGATCTTGAAAGCTATAGAAGATGGAAAGGTTGTTGAAGATATAAAGATTATGGCAGAAACCATAGCGAATATAGCAAATGAGACTAATCTCCTTGCACTAAATGCGTCAATTGAGGCTGCAAGAGCTGGAGAACAAGGTAGAGGGTTTGCTGTAGTTGCTAGCGAAGTGAGAAAACTAGCAGATCAATCTACCAGTGCAGTAAGTAACGTGAAGCTAACAATAGAAAAGGTTCAAAAGGCTTTTAACAATTTAGCTCTTAACTCAAATAATATATTAAATTTCATAATAAATAATGTAAATCCTCAGTTTGAGAATTTCTCTAGTATAAGCGAAGAACATTATAAAGATTCTCAAGATATATCTAATATGTCAATTGGGATGGCAGATATGACAGAAGAGATTAATGCTACAGTTAATGAGGTAAGTAATTCAATACAAGCTATGGCACAGGCTTCTCAAAACTCATTTACAAACTCTATTTCAATCGGAAATAATGTAAGTGAAGCAACAAAGGATATGAAGCATGTTGAATTAACAGTGAAAAATCAGGTAGAACTTGCAAATAAACTAACTGAAATAGTAGAAAAGTTTAAAATATAGTATTAAATATTTATTAAAGCAGTCACAGGGAAAGTGGCTGCTTTTTATTATTAAAAATTTAGGATTTATATTAATCTATAAATCAATTTAGTAGTGTTAAAGTATGTAAAACTTGTTAATTATATTGTGTAATATTTATAAAAACTATTTAAAAATATGTCGAAAAATGATAAAATGATAAACTAAGTTAAGTTAAATATGTAAAAAATATATATTATAGTTATTTTATTCTTGAGGAGGTTTTGAAGATTAATATTTTTCAACCAGCGATATTTTTAATGAATCGATTAAAATTTTTAAAGAAGTTTGGATTAATTTTTATCTTATTCCTTTTACCATTATCAGTACTTCTTTCATATTTAATAATTGATTTAAATTCAAATATTAAAATGAAAGAAAATCAGATAAAAGGGTTACAGTATAATATTGCCATAAGGTCACTTATCCAGCATACTCAGCAGCATAGAGGATTATCCTCAATTTATTTACAGGGTAAAGATAAAAGCAAAGATAATATCCTAGAAAAGCAAAGGGAAATTCAAAGGGATATTAAAGCAATTGATACTTTAGATATTAAATATGACGATGTACTAAAAACTAAAGAGTATTGGATTGATATAAAAAATAAATTATCATCCCTTGAAAGTCAGGTATTCAGCCTTACTGCAGCGAATTCGTTTAAAAAGCATAGCGATATTATTGCAAATATACTAGATTTTAATGCACATGTAGCTGATACTTCAACTATTGTTTTGCAACAAGAGCTTTATAAGTACTATTTAGCAGATACGATAATTAATAAATTACCAATTACAACTGAATATATGGGAAAAGCAAGAGCTATTGGTTCTGGAATTATTGAAAGAAAAATACTTTCTAAAGAAGAACAAATTTCTATGCAAAATTTAAATCAATCTATTTTAACTGCTTTAAAAGATTCAAGTAGAGGAATGGAAATTGTGTTTAAGTCTCACCCTGAAATAAAAAATAAGTTAGGTGAATCATATAGTAAATCCATGTCATCGGCTATGAGTTTAGTAGATATAGTTAACTCTAAGGTCTTAGGACCAGAAATAGTGAATACTGACTCGAAGGATTACTTTACTCTTGCTACTAGCTCCATTGATAATGTTTATAAAACACTTAATTCTGTATCTAGTTTATTAGATACCATGGCAAAAGAAGAAATTAATAATTTAATATTTCAAAAGAATATAGTAATTTCTATTGCTGTTTTAGTTTGTATTTTATTAGTATATTTATTTATTGGCTTTTATTTAGGAATTAATACTACAGTATTTTCTATTAGAAAAATAGCTAATGAGATAGTAGCAGGGGATTTATCCCAAAGAATAGATTTAGATGTTAGGGATGAAACTAAATATATTATGGATGATTTAAATAAAATTTCAATATCTTTTTCAAATATGATTAAGTTAACTCAAGAAGTTGCTAAAGATGTTGCCACCTCATCAGAAACATTATCAGAAATTAGTGAGGAAACAACCTGTGCAACTAATGAAATTACCCAAGTTATCCAGACAGTAGCAAACAACTCAGAAGTTCAGCTTGAAAATACTGTTGATGTAACGAATGCAATGCAGGATGTAACAAATAAAATTCAAGAAATTGCAATAAGTTCAGCATTGGTTGATAAGTCTTCGAAGGATATGGAGAATAAAGCAGAAAAAGGCAATGAAATTGTAAAAGGCGTCATTAGTAAAATGGATAGCATTAACCTATATGTAGAAGAATCTAATAATATTATAGGGTCACTTAACGAGAGATCTAAAGATATTGGACAAATTATTCAGGTTATAGCAGAGATTTCATCTCAAACTAATTTATTAGCACTAAATGCTGCTATAGAAGCCTCTAGGGCAGGAGAACAAGGTAGGGGGTTTACTGTAGTAGCTGAGGAAGTTAAGAAATTAGCTGAACAATCATCTGAGGCTTCAAATAGAGTATCATCCTTAATTTTAGATATTCAAAGTGATACTATACAGTCAGTAGAAAGAATGAAGAAGGTGGCCTCAGAAATAAAAGAAGGATTAGGTGAAGTTAGAAAAACTGGTATGACATTTAGTGAAATCTTAAATGCAGTTAAAGATGTAGTCCTTCAAACTGAAGAAGTTTCTATAGCATCAGATTATATATATTCAAATGCAGAAGAGGTAACTAACTCTTTATCAGAAGTAACTAAAATTGCAGAAAATAATTCTGAAGTTGCACAAAATGTAGCTGCAGCATCTGAAGAGCAATTAGCTTCTGTAGAAGAAATTTCAAGTGCAGCTACAAGGTTAAGTTCAAGATCAATTGAGCTTAAGGAATTAATATCAAAGTTTAAAATTTAAATATATAATTTTACATAAATAGGGGTTAGAGATATAAAAAGTCTCTAACCCCTTCGATTTAAAATATGATATTATTATTTTAATGTTAATGAATAATATTGGAATATAGGAAGGTTATATAATGGATAATAGAAATATTGAAATGATGAAGAAAATAATAGAAAAAAAGAAGCAAAAATCTTCAATTCAAACTAATAATAAAAAGGCACAAAAAAGTATTGGAACAACATCAAAAGGGTTTAGAATTGGCAACGGTGGAGGATTATTTGACTAAGTAATATCTTAATAAACTAAAATTAATTGACTTTAAAACATCGGAATTTTTCTGATGTTTTTTATTATTAAATGTGCTGTAATTATTACAATTCTATAATTATAAAGGAGAATAAATTATGATTGAAAAAAAGATAAGTAAATTTGAGAGTAAGGAAAGAATTGAGGAATTGAATCCTAAAGATACTTTAATAAATGCAGGCTTTAAGGATAAAATGGTGCTTTGTGATATTGGGGCTGGTACAGGGGTATTCTCTTTTCCTGCTTCTAAGATAAGTACTGGGGATATTTATGCAATAGACATTTCAGATGGTATGATAGAACTCTTAAGAAATAGAGTTAAGGAACATAATGCTAAAAACATTGTAGTGAAAAAGGTTGAAAAAGACTTATTACCAGTTGAAAGTAATATATGTGATATGGCTATTATGGTAACAGTTTTACATGAAGTTGATAATAAGGATAGTATGATAAGTGAGATTAAAAGAATATTAAAAGGTTATGGAAAATTTATGGTAATAGAATTTCATGAGAGAAAGACACCAATGGGACCTCCTGTTGAACATAGAATATCCGAGAGTTGCGTAGAGAAGCTTTTTAACGATAATGGATTTAAAACTATTTCTAAATTTTTACTAGGAGAAAATTTTTATAGCATAGTATTTGAAATTGAAAAATAACTTGAAGGCTTTGGAGTAGTAGCCTATATTAAGAAAATATTGACATAGTATATTAAATTATGATATAAAAAATATAAGATTAGCACTCGGGTGAAAAGAGTGCTAACAAGTTTGAAGTTTAGTATAAATATTTCTTTGAGGGGAGAGATTTATTTTGGAAACAAAACAATTTAAAGCTGAGTCTAAAAGACTTTTAGACCTTATGATTAATTCAATATATACTCATAGAGAAATTTTCTTAAGAGAGCTTATATCTAATTCAAGTGACGCTATTGATAAAATCTACTATAAGGCATTAACTGATGATTCTATAACCTTTGAAAAGGATAATTATTTTATAAAAGTGTCTATAGATAGGGAAAATAGAGAACTTAGAATTTCTGATACTGGGATTGGAATGACTAAGGAGGAGCTTGATGATAACCTTGGGGTTATAGCAAAAAGTGGCTCATTAAAGTTTAAAAAGGAAAATGAATTAAAAGATGGACATGATATAATAGGTCAGTTTGGTGTAGGGTTCTATTCAGCATTTTTAGTTGCTGATAGCGTTACTGTTATAAGTAAGGCGTTCGGTGCTGATGAGGCTTATAGGTGGGAATCAAAGGGAGTAGATGGTTATACTATTGAGCCTTATACGAAGGATTCAGTTGGTACGGAAATAATCCTAAAGATAAAAGAAAATACTGAAGATGAAAGTTTTGATAACTATTTAGAGGAATACACTATAAAGTCAATAATCAAAAAATATTCTGATTTTATTAGATATCCTATTAAAATGGATATTTCAAGTAAAAGACTTAAAGAAGGCTCAGAAGAAGAATATGAGAATTACATAGAAGAACAAACTGTTAATAGTATGGTTCCTATATGGAAAAAGAATAAAAAGGAGCTTACTGAGGAGGATTATAGTAAATTCTATTCAGAAAAGCATTATGGATTTGATAAGCCAATAAAATATGTTCATATAAGTGTCGATGGTGCAGTTAGCTATAATGCTATTTTATATATTCCAGAAAAAACCCCATTTGACTTCTATACAAAGGAATACGAAAAGGGCCTTGAATTATATTCAAATGGTGTGTTAATAATGAACAAGTGTGGGGATCTACTACCTGATTATTTTGGCTTCGTAAAGGGAATAGTAGACTCAGAGGATTTATCACTTAATATATCACGTGAAATCTTACAACATGATAGACAATTAAAGCTTATTGCTAAAAATATAAAAAATAAAATAAAAAATGAACTAGAAAACCTAATAAAAAATGAAAGAGAAAAATATGAAGTTTTCTATAAGTCCTTTGGAAGACAATTAAAGTATGGTATTTATAGTGAGTATGGAAATAATAAAGACGTTCTTCAAGATCTATTAATGTTCTATTCATCTAAAGAAAAGAAAATGGTTACATTAAGTGAATATGTATCAAGAATGCCCGAGGAACAAAAGTACATTTACTATGCTGCTGGTGAATCAATTGAAAGAATTGAAAAGCTTCCACAAACAGAGGTTGTACTAGATAAAGGATATGAAATACTTTACTTTACAGATGATATAGATGAATTCTCAATTAAAATGCTAATGAATTACAAGGAAAAGGAATTCAAGTCTGTTTCAAGTGGAGATATTGGTATAGAAAATGATGAAAATGAAAATTCATCTGATTTAAATGAGGAAAATAAAGAACTATTTGAATACATGAAAAATGTTTTATCTGATAAGGTTAAAGATGTTAAAGCATCAAAGAGACTAAAGAATCATCCTGTATGCTTATCAAATGAAGGAGATTTATCAATCGAAATGGAGAAGATTTTAAACTCTATGCCTGATAGTCAAAACATAAAAGCTGATAAGATTTTAGAGATAAACCTTAACCATGATGTATTTAAGTCAATAAAAGATGCGTTTAATAATGATAAAGATAAGTTAGATTTATACACTAATTTATTATATAATCAGGCATTACTTATTGAAGGACTATCAATAAGTGACCCAGTTGAATTTACAAATAATATATGTAAACTAATGTATTAATTTAATACTAAGAATATGGTGCTTCTAGGGCTAAAAAGCTCTAGGAGCATCGTCTTTTTTTGCTTGTAAATAAGTGGAAGGTATAGGCTCTGTAACCTTTAATGCATATAGAGAATATTATGTAGCGAAAATAGTCAGGGAAAGGGGTATAGAAATGGAAGATATAAAAGGTAACGCAATTGAGGAGGATACTCAAAAGGGTAAATTCCTTACATTTATACTTGGGAAAGAGGTATTTGGTGTAGAGATTAAATATGTAACTGAAATCATAGGTATGCAGAAAGTTACATCTATACCTGAGGTTCCAAGATTTGTTAAGGGGATTATTAATCTTAGAGGAAAGATAATACCTGTTATTGACGTAAGGTTGAAGTTTAATAAAGAAGAGGCAGAGTATAATGACAGAACATGCATTATTGTAGTTGAACTATGCAACATATCAGTTGGATTAATCGTAGATAATGTAGAAGAAGTTATCACTATACCAGAGGATAGTATTATTGATCCACCAAGTAGTAGGGTTGGATTTGACAGTGAATATATAAGGTCAATTGGAAAGGTAGGAAATGAAGTGAAAATACTATTAGATTGTGAAAAACTTTTAAGGAGAGATGAAGCATGTAAGCTTATTGATTTGTAAAAAGAATATTGAAAGGAGATACAAAGGGATGTTTAAATTAAAGAATCTAAAAATAGGTATAAAATTAACAATTGGTTTTGCACTTGTGGCTCTTATAGTAGGTAGTGTTGGAATCATAGGAAGCTACAACATATCTAAAATGGCGAGGCTTGACAAGGAGCTTTATGATTATGTATCTGTTCCTCTTTATGAAACAGGGATCATCTCTGAATCATCGGAGAGACAAGAATATTATTTAATTAGAATGAATTTGGCAACGGAAAAACAAGAACTTCAAGATTTATACAATAAATTAAAAGAGGAAATTGCAATTGAGGATAATGCTGCAAAAAACTATGGAAGTATGATTTTAGCTAAAGATGGAATAGAAATATTTAAAGCATATGAAACTGCAAGAAATAGTCACAGAGACTCTCTTTATAAGATAATAAACCTACTAGTTAATGATAAAAAAGCAGAAGCTAGTATTTTATTAAATCAAAGAGAAGGATATGTAAAACTTCATGATGAAAAGAAAGTATCAATAAATAAGTTAAAGGATTTTAAATTAAATGGAGGTAAGATTCGCTTAGACTCAAATCAATCTACTGCAACATGGCTTGTTTGGTATATGAATATTATCAGTGCTATTAGTGTAGTAGTTGCTATCTTACTTGGAATTTTACTTGGAAGAATGATTTCAAAACCATTACAAGTTCTTAGGGAATCAGCAAATAATCTTGCAAGCGGAAACCTAAATGTAGATATAGATATTGATACTAAAGACGAAGTAGGAATGCTTGCTAGAGCATTCATTAATATGAGGGATAATGTTAATAGAGTTTTAAGTGATATAAATAGTTCGTCAGAGCAGGTAGAGTCAGGTGCAAGACAGGTTTCAGATGTAGGTGCTTCACTATCACAGGGAGCAACAGAGCAAGCAAGTGCAATTGAACAGTTAACAGCGTCGATTACAGAAATTGACTTGCAAACTAAGCAAAATGAGTTAAATGCTAGGAAAGCTAAGGAAGTTACAGATAATGTAAGGAAAAACGCTATAGAAGGTACTGAACAAATGGAAAGTATGTTAAGTTCAATGGAACAAATAAATCTAGCTTCTGAAAATATATCTAAAATAATAAAGGTGATAGATGATATAGCATTTCAAACTAATATTCTAGCTCTAAATGCTGCTGTTGAAGCCGCAAGAGCAGGTCAACATGGTAAGGGATTTGCAGTAGTTGCAGAGGAAGTTAGAAATCTAGCTGTAAGAAGTGCAGATGCTGCTAAAGAAACAACAGATATGATAGAGGATTCTATGGCTAAAACTGAAGGTGGAATGGAGGTTGCAAAATCCACAGCATCAGCACTGAAAAACATTGCAGATGGTATTCAAGAGGCATCTGACATGGTTACAACCATAAATATAGCAACAGGAGAACAAGCAGTTGCAATTTCAGAAATAAATAAAGGGATTGAACAAGTTTCAGATGTAGTACAAAACAATTCAGCAGTTGCAGAGGAAAGTGCATCAGCAGGGGAAGAACTTTATAGTCAGGCGGTTATGCTGAGGCAAATGGTTGGAAAATTTAAATTGAAGCCTCAAAAAAATAGGGGGGAAGATAGTTATGAATAGGTTTAGTAACCTAAAAATTAAAAACAAGCTTATATTAACTTTTATTGTCGTAATAACTTTAGTAGGAAGTATAATACTAATCGCATATTCAGGTATTAATAAAATGAGTGAACTTGATAATCAGTTGTTTTATGAGAATGTTAAACCTATAGGTGATATATCAGAAGTCACTTTATCTTTTCAAAAGCAACGTGTTAATACAAGGCAAATGATTCTTTCTGAAACACAAGAGGAGAGACAGTCTCAGTATAATCAAATAATTCAAGAAAGAAAAAAGATTAAAGTAGCAATGGAGAGATATATAAATACTAATCCTACACAGGAGGAGAAAGATAACTATGAGGAGTATCTTAATGTAGATAAAGAATATTTAAGTATAACAGATAAAGTCCTTAAACTATGCTTAGAGGGAAAAATAGATGAGGTAAAACCTTATATGAGGGATGGTAGCATACTAGTTCAGCTTGCAAGTAAGGAACAAGCTATTTTAGAAAAGGCTATAGAAATGAGTATGAAAAACGCAAAGGAGAAGGCTAATAACAATACATTAGTTGGAAAAAGTACAGTTAAGAATATGCTAATTACTATGACGATCATAGATATTTTAGCAATAGCTATTGCAATTTTCCTAAGTAGAAAAATTACACAGCCTTTAAACGAGGTTGTTGAAGCTGCAAATAAGGTTGCAAAGGGAGACCTAAATGTAACTTTAGAAGCAAAGAGTAATGATGAAATAGGAATGCTATCTAAATCTATATCAACTATGATAGAAAACTTAAAAGTATTTGTTAAGGATAGCTATACAACGTCACAGCAAGTAGCAGAGGGTTCAAGACAAATTGCAGATTCTAGTACAGTTTTATCAGAGGGAGCAATTGAGCAAGCAAGTAGCATAGAGGAGCTTAATACTTCATTGACGGATATAGCAAAGCAAACAAAGCAAAATGCTAAAAGTGCAGGTTCTGCTAAGGAAATGTCTATAGTCGTAAAGGAAAGTGCGGTAAAAGGTAATGAATTAATGCATGATATGTTAGAGGCAATGCAGGAGATAAATAAGGCATCTGAGGATATTTCAAAAATAATTAAGGTTATAGATGATATAGCATTCCAAACTAATATATTAGCACTTAATGCAGCGGTTGAAGCTGCAAGGGCAGGTCAACATGGTAAGGGATTCGCTGTTGTTGCAGAGGAAGTTAGAAATCTAGC
This sequence comes from Clostridium cylindrosporum DSM 605, assembly GCF_001047375.1. NCBI lineage: Bacteria > Bacillati > Bacillota > Clostridia > Eubacteriales > Clostridiaceae > Clostridium > Clostridium cylindrosporum. Next base: position 257,194 of record NZ_LFVU01000028.1, on the reverse strand, counting down.
AGCTAGAAGTGCAGAGGCAGCTAAGGAAACAACACTTAAAATAGAGGACTCCATAAAGAAGGCTGAAAATGGAAAGAATATTGCAAATGAAACAGCTGAGGCGCTTGATAATATTGTTAAGGGTATAGAAAAGACAGCTTCTTCAGTAGAAGAAATAGCAAAGTCATCTACTGAAGAAGCGGTAGCAATTGATCAGATTAATAAGGGAATAGAGCAGCTATCCCAGGTAGTTCAAAGAAACTCAGCGGCAGCTCAGGAGGGGGCAGCGAGTAGTGAAGAGTTATATGCCCAGGCAGAAATATTAAAGGAAATGGTAGGTAAGTTAACTTTAGATGAGGTTAGTGAGAGTAGTGATGGAATAAAAACTTCGTCTATAGAAAAGAGTTCTGTAAATAAATCCCACGAAAAACCACAAATTATTTTAAGTGATAGGGACTATGGCAAATATTAATCATATGCTGACTATAAGTAATATGGAGTTTGAAAGACTCTGTCAGTATATTAAAAGGTATTATGGGATTAATTTATATAACAAACGTAACATTATAGAGGGAAGATTAAGTGGCTACATTTTAGAGAGGGGATACAAGGGATTTGGTGAGTATTTAGAAAAGGTTTTTAACGACCATACAGGTAAAGAAATAAGTTTTCTAGTAGAAAAACTTACAACAAATCACACTTATTTTATGAGAGAATGGGAGCACTTTGAATACTATAAAAATAAGGTTCTCCCTTATTTTTCAAATATATTAAAGGAGAGAGATTTAAGGGTATGGAGTGCAGGATGCTCTAGTGGAGAGGAACCATATACTTTAGCTATGATTAACAAGGACTATTTTAAAGGAAAAGGTGGAGCATGGGATACTAAAATACTTGCAACAGATATTTCAGATAAGGTTATAGCTCAAGGAGTAAAAGGTGTATATACAGAGGAGAACATTAAAGATCTAAAGCCTGAATGGAAAAGAGAATATCTTAATAATGTTGGGAATGGCAATTATGCAATTTCAGATGAAATTAAAAAAGAGGTTATTTTTAGAAGTTTTAATTTAATGGAACAAAACTTCCCATTTAAGAAAAAGTTTCACGTTATATTTTGTAGAAATGTGATGATATATTTTGATACCTCAACAAAAGTAAAACTTATAAACAAATTTTATGAGAGTACTGAGGTTGGAGGATATCTTTTTATAGGTCACTCAGAATCACTTGCTTATCACAATACTAATTATAAGTATATAATGCCAGCAGTATATAGAAAGGAGTAGGGTTAATGGGGCAATTTAAGAAGATAAAAATATTAATAGTGGAGGACTCTTTAGTTTTTCAGCAAGTTCTTAAAAGAGCACTTTCAAGTGACCCTACTTTAGAGGTTGTAGGATTTGCTAAGGACCCCTATGAGGCAAGGGATAAGATAATAGATCTGAAGCCAGACCTTTTAACTTTAGATATAGAAATGCCTAAAATGAATGGAATAGAATTTTTACAAAAATTAATTCCACAATACCCTATACCAGTAATTGTAGTAAGCTCGGCAAGTAAGAGGGTTTTCGATGTTTTACAAGCGGGTGCTATAGACTATGTTGCAAAACCATCATGGGATAGAAAAGGAGATATGGAGAGCTTCAAAAATGAGTTGATAAATCGTATAAAAATAGCGTCAACAGCTAAAATTGGAATATCAACGAAAAGAGATAACAAGGGCTATGTTAGTAGTTTAAGGGTTATGACAAATAATAGTAAAATAGTTATAGCTATTGGAGCATCTACTGGAGGAACAGATGCAATTCATGATATTATTACAAAGTTTCCGGTGGATATGCCAGGAATTGTAGTAGTTCAGCACATGCCACCTGTATTTACTAAAATGTATGCAGAAAGGTTAAATGGAATTAGTAATCTTGAGGTTAAGGAAGCTGTAAGTGGGGATGTAATAAGGCCTGGAAGGGTACTTATTGCTCCAGGTGATTTTCAGATGAAAGTAATTAGGGAAAGGGATAATTATTTAGTGAGTTGTTATAAAGGAGAAAAGGTAAGTGGACATTGCCCCTCTGTTGATGTTCTATTTGATTCTGTTGCTGATAAAGTAGGGGAAAATGCTATAGGAGTCATACTGACAGGAATGGGAAGTGATGGTGCTCGAGGACTGCGTAATATAAGAGATAAGGGCGGATTCACAATAGGCCAAGATGAAAAAAGCTCTGTAGTATATGGTATGCCAATGGTTGCCTTTAATATAGGTGCAGTTGAAAGAGAGCTTCCCCTAGAAAGAATACCACAAACAATTATAGAGTATTTAGCAAGGGGTGTGGGTAAAGATGTCAAATGAAATAAATGAGGGTAGAGACTCACTTTTGGAAATCTTTATTTTTGAAACTTGTCAGTTAGTTGAGCAGCTTGAAAATCTATTTGTTTCTGTAGAGGATAATAATGAATTGAGTACAGAGGATATAAATGAAACTTTTAGAATTATGCATACTATAAAGGGAAGTTCAGCGATGATGGGGCTTAATAACATTTCAAAGCTGGCAAATAAGGTAGAAGATATCTTTTATTTTATAAGAGAAAATAAATCTATTAAGGTTAATTATTCTAATATTTATGATACTTTGATAAAGTCTGTAGATTTTATTAAAGGTGAAATGGATAAGATTCAAGCAGGTGAAAATACAGATGGTGATGAAAATGACCTTGTAAAGGAATTAGAAAAATGTTTAGAATCAATAAAAAAAGGTGAAAGCTCTACAGAATCAATAGAAATAAAAGATGAGAAAATGTATATGGTAAAGGTGTTTTTTGAAGAGGATTGCCATATGGAGAATATGAGGGCATTTAATCTTCTTAAGAAATTAGAGGAAGTGTCTAGAATTATTAGTTATAAACCTAGTGACATTACTGAAAATAACGAAAGTAGTGAAGTTATTATAAAAAATGGTTTTCAAGTATACTTTGATACGCTTCTTAAAAGTGAAGAGATAGGTAAATTAGTAGAAGAAGTACTATTTGTTAAATCCTATGAAATAAAAGAAGAAAAGGATATGTTAGACAATTCTAAATCAAAGGGTACTTCAAAAAAAGAAAATATAACAATTAAACCTAATCAAAAAAACAGTTTGGTAACTGTAAGTGTCTCAAAGCTTGATAAACTAATGGATTTTGTAGGGGAAATAGTTATTGCAGAATCCATGGTTATAAAGAATCCAGAATTAAAAAACCTTCAATTAGATGGCTTTTTTAAGGCAGCAAGGCAGTTAAGTAAGCTAACAAATGAACTTCAAGATATAGTTATGTCTATTAGAATGATACCAGTTGCTTCAATCTTTCAAAAAATGCATAGGATTGTAAAGGATATGTGCAAAAAGCTTAATAAAGACGTTGAGTTAATTATTATAGGGGAAGATACAGAAGTAGATAAAAATATAATTGATAATTTATCTGATCCATTAATGCACCTTATCAGAAATGCTATGGACCATGGAATAGAAACTGTAGATGTGAGAGAAGCAAAAGGAAAACCCCCAAAGGGAAAACTTGTTTTAGAGGCTAAAAATACCGGGGGAGATGTTATTATAACTATATCTGATGATGGGAAGGGTCTAAATAAGGATATCATCTTGGAAAAAGCAATTAGTAAAGGTTTAATTAAAAAAATAGATGAAAAATTAAGTGATAAGGAAATTTTTCAACTTATATTTATGCCAGGACTTTCAACAAAGGAAAAGGTTACAGAGTATTCAGGTAGAGGGGTAGGGCTTGACGTTGTTAAGAAAAATATAGGACAAGTAGGAGGAAGTATTTCGCTAGATAGTATGCTAGGCAAGGGTACAACACTTACAATAAGAATTCCACTTACTCTTGCGATAGTAGGTGGAATGCAGGTGAAGGTTGGTAAAGGTATCTATACAATTCCAACAACAAGTGTAAGAGAATCTTTTAGAGTTGAAGCTAAGGATATTATTTTAGATGGTCAAGGTAATGAAATGCTTATGTTAAGAGGAAACTGTTATCCTGTTATAAGATTACATCAACATTTTAATGAGGTAACAAAGATACAAGACTTATGTGATGGTATAGTTGTTATGGTTGAAAGTGATGATAGGGTTGTTTGCCTATTCGCAGATAGATTAATAGGAGAACAACAGGTAGTTGTTAAGGCACTTCCACCATATCTTATAGAATATGATATAAGAAGTAGTGGAGTTGGTGGATGTACTATACTTGGAGATGGTAGCATTAGCCTTATAATAGATGTTATGACTCTTATAAATAAATATTTATCTTAAAATTTAAAAAGTTACTAGCTAATTATATTGACACACATAGGTATAAGAAATATAATATAGTTATAAAATTTAATAAATCTTCAGGGCAGGGTTAAATTCCCTACCGGCGGTAAAGCCCGCGAGCCTTAATGGCATGATTCGGTTAGATTCCGAAGCCGACAGTAGAGTCTGGATGAAAGAAGATGGATATTTATATATGGTAGTCTATATTTACCTATGTAACTTTGTATATTATGCTCTGAAATATTTTATATTTCAGAGTTTTTTAATTTTAGATTACTAATAAACCTATAGAATATAATTATTTTAAACATAAATTTATTATAGTTGTACTTCTATAATTTATATGAATTATTGCCCTGAGTTAGTTTAGCTCAGGGCTTTTTGTTTAATAATAAAAGCATTACTAATTAATTCTGAGAGGTGCTTATGAATAAAAAATATATGAAAATAGCTATAGATTTAGCTAAGAAAGGGAAAGGTAAAGTTAATCCTAATCCATTGGTTGGTGCAGTTATTGTAAAAAATGAAAAGATAATTGCTGAAGGATACCATATGGTATATGGTGAGGCTCACGCTGAAGTTAATGCATTTAATAATGCAACCTGCGATGTAGAGGGAGCTACGATGTATGTTACTTTAGAGCCTTGTTCCCACTTTGGTAAGACTCCACCTTGCGCAGATAAAATTATAGAAAAAAAGATTAAAAGAGTTGTAATAGGCTCTCTTGATCCAAATCCTCTTGTAGCTGGAAATGGGATTAAAAAGCTTAAAGAAGCAGGAATAGAGGTCGAAGCAGGTGTTTTAGAGAGTGAATGTAATGAATTAAATGAAGTTTTTATGAAGTATATAGTTTCTAAAAAGCCTTTCGTGGTTATGAAATGCGCAATGTCACTTGATGGTAAGATAGCTACTTCATATGGAGAGTCAAAGTGGATAACAGGAGAAGCCTCAAGAGGAGATGTACACGAGACTCGAAATGAACTATCTGGAATAATGGTTGGAGTAAATACGGTTATAAAAGATAATCCTGAATTAACATGTAGAATTGAAAATGGTAGAAATCCAGTAAGAATAATTGTAGATAGCACCCTTAGAATTCCACTTGAATCAAAGGTTGTTACTGAAGTGTATAAAGCAAAAACAATTATTGCTACAACTAAGAAAGCCAGTGAAGATAAGATAAAGATCTTAGAAGATAAGGGAGTAACTATTTTAATAGTTAATTTGAAAAACGATAAAGTGGACCTAAACGATTTAATGATAAAACTTGGAGAACTAAAAATAGATAGCATTCTTTTAGAAGGTGGTGCAACGCTGAATTTCTCAGCTCTTGATGAAGGAATAGTAGATAAGGTACAAATGTACATTGCACCTAAGATAATAGGTGGGGAAATGTCAAAGACCCCAGTAGGTGGAAATGGCATAGAAGCTTTAAAGGATGCATATAAACTTCGAAATTTAACTACAAGAGTTTTAGGGGATGATATCTTAATTGAAGGTTATATAGAATAGGAGGCCGACCTAAAGGTGTTTACAGGAATAGTAGAAGAAATTGGATATATAGATGGAATTAAAAAGGGAGAAAAGTCATCTAAACTTTTAATTAGAGGTAGTAAGGTTTTAGAAAAAACAAACATAGGGGATAGTATTTGTACTAATGGAGTTTGTTTAACTGTAACAAATATAATGGGAAATAAGTTTGAAGCAGATGTTATGGCCGAAAGCCTAAGAAGAAGTAATTTAGGAGACTTGAAAATTGGCAGCAGAGTTAATTTAGAAAGAGCACTTAGTGCTGATGGTAGGTTTGGAGGACATATTGTTAGCGGACATATTGATGGTTGTGGAGAAATTAAATCCTTTTTAATTGAGGATAATGCAACCTGGGTAACGATTAAAGCATCAGAAAATATCTTAAGGTATATAGTAGAAAAAGGTTCTATTACTATAGATGGAGTAAGTTTAACAGTTGCATATGTTGACAGTGAAGTTTTTAAGGTGGCTATAATTCCTCATACCGGGGAAGAAACTATACTGCTTTCTAAAAAAACAGGAGAAACAGTAAATCTTGAATGTGATGTAGTTGGTAAATACGTAGAAAAACTTTTAGGATTAGGTTCAAAGGCTAATGAAAGTAAAAAAAGTGCTATTAATGAGAATTTCCTTAAAGAAAATGGATTCTTTTAATAGAAGGAGGAGCTTATATGTACAAATTTAACACTATAGAAGAAGCAATAAATGATATAAAAGAAGGAAAAATTATTATTGTAGTTGATGACCCTGATAGAGAAAATGAAGGGGATTTATTAATGGCTGCTGAAAAAGTTACTCCAGAAGCTATTAACTTCATGGCAAAGTTCGGTAGGGGACTTATATGTATGCCAGTAGAAGAAGAAAGGGTTAATGAGCTAAATATACAAAGAATGGTTGAACATAACACTGATAATCATGAAACAGCTTTTACTGTATCAATTGACCATATTGATACTACAACTGGTATATCAGCTTATGAGAGATCACTAACAATACAAAAAGTATTAGAAAGTGATGCTAAGGGAAAAGATTTTAGAAGGCCAGGACATATTTTTCCACTTGTAGCTAAAGTAGGAGGAGTGTTAAAAAGAGTTGGGCATACTGAAGCTGCGGTAGACCTAGCAAAGCTTGCAGGATTAAAAGGAGCAGGGGTTATATGTGAAATTATGAGCGAAGACGGTACTATGTCTAGAACCCCAGAATTAATGGAATTTGCAAAACTTCATGATTTAAAAATAATAACTATAGCAGATCTAGTTGCATATAGAAGACAAGTAGAAAACCTTGTAGAAAAGGTAGTAGAAATTAACATGCCAACTAAGTATGGTGATTTTAAAATGTATGGCTATGTTAACAAGTTAAATGGAGAGCATCACGTTGCATTAGTTAAAGGTGATATTTCTGGAGATGAAGCAATACTTACTAGGGTACACTCAGAATGTTTAACTGGAGATGCACTAGGTTCTAAAAGATGTGATTGTGGTGAACAGTATGATGCAGCTATGAAGAAAATATCAAGTGAAGGTCGTGGAATACTATTATATATGAGACAAGAAGGTAGAGGAATTGGCCTTATAAATAAACTTAAGGCATATGCACTTCAAGACCAGGGATTTGATACTGTTGAAGCTAATCTTAAATTAGGCTTTCCAGCTGATATGAGGGATTACGGAATAGGAGCACAAATTCTAAAGGATTTAGGAGCTAAAAAACTTAAGCTAATGACTAATAATCCGAGAAAAATTACTGGACTTGAGGGTTATGATATAGAAATAGTAGAAAGAGTACCTATTCAAATGAATCATAATGAAGTTAATGAATTTTACTTAAAAACAAAGCAAGAAAAATTAAATCACATGCTTTCTTATTAAAATAATTTAAAGATTTAGGAGGAATAAAAATGAGAATTATTGAAGGGAATTTAGTAGCAGAAGGGTTAAAAATCGGAATAGTAGCAGCGAGATTTAATGAATTTATAGTTTCAAAATTAATAAGTGGTGCACTAGACGGGCTTAAAAGACATGGTGTTAGTGAAGATAATGTAGAGCTTGCATGGACACCAGGAGCTTTCGAAATTCCTTTACTAGCTAAGAAAATGGCTAAGAGTGGTAAGTATGATGCAGTAATATGTTTAGGAGCAGTTATTAAGGGATCGACTCCACATTTTGACTATGTTTGTGCAGAGGTATCAAAGGGGGTTGCATCAGTATCTTTAGAAAGCGAAAAGCCTGTAATTTTTGGTGTAATAACAACAGATACAATAGAACAGGCTATAGAAAGAGCTGGAACTAAGGCAGGAAATAAAGGTTTTGATGCTGCAGTAGCTGCAATTGAAATGGCTAATTTACTAAATAAATTTTAATAAAATGAGTAGTTCTAAAAATATAATATTTGATTATGATGGCACCCTTCACAATAGCATAAAAATATATTCACCAGCATTTAGAGAGGCTTATAAATACTTGGTTAAAAAAGGATATGCTAAACATAGGGAATGGAAAGATGATGAGATAAGTATATGGCTAGGTTATAGTAGTAAAGATATGTGGAATAATTTTATGCCAGAGTTACCTCAAGGAGAAAAGGAAAAGTGTAGCAGTATAATTGGTTCCTATATGATTGAATGTATGGCCAATAGTTTAGCTGAACTTTATGATGGTAGTATTGAGATTCTTGAATATCTAAAGCAGAAGGGTTATAATTTAATATTTTTAAGTAACTGTAAGATAAAGTATATGGATGAACATAGACGTATCTTTAAGCTTGATAAGTATTTTAATGATTTTTATTGTACAGAAGAGTTTGATTTTAAGCCAAAATATGAAATATTTAATAGAATTAAAGAAAAGTATCTAGGAGATTTTATAGTAGTTGGTGATAGAGATGTAGATATAGAACTTGCCAAAACCCATGGTTTATATTCAATTGGATGTACATATGGATTTGGAAGTTTAGAGGAACTAAAATCTGCAGATGTTAAGATTGATAGTATCCTAGAAATAAAAGATATATTATAATAAAGACCGCCTAGTTAAGTTCTAGGTGGTCTTTATAGTTAATTTTTATTTTTGGATAAAAGTGAATTTAATTTATCTATAGAAGTGATAGGAGGAGAACATGAAAAGTCCTTGCATACATATGCAGTGGCTAATCCACTAACCTTTTTATATTTTTCATTTTTAGAATCAGTAATAACTCTAATATTAATAAAGGGATGATACTGATCTCTTAAAGTATTAATCATATCACTTAGTTCTTCTATAGAGTCACCAACTAAAGTAACATCAGTGCTTCCACTTTGAAGACAAAGAATATTCATGGAGCTAAATGTATGTCCTATTGGGATAGATTCAATAGTAGACATAAAAGCCTCAAGGGTTTTTTTAGCTAAATCTTCGAGTTCCATATTATGCGTAAGCCTTGAAAGTCTTAGAATATTATGAACAGCAACAGAGTTTGCAGAAGGCGTTGCACCATCATAAATTTCCTTTGGACGCATAATAAGTGACTCGGAGTCCTTATCATAAAGATAAAAACCATAACCTTCCTTATCAAAAAAGCTTTCTATAAAAATTTCATTTAAAGATAAAGCCTTGTCTAAATAGAACTCATTAAATGTAGAAGTATATAACTCTATAAGCCCCCAAATAAAATATGCATAATCCTCTGCATAGCCAAGATATTTTGCTTCACCATCACAGTAGCGGGCAATAAGCTTATTATTTTTAGTTTGCATGTTTTTGAGTATAAACTCCACAGCAGAAGCAGCATAGGAAATATATTCTTCATTTTTCATTACTCTACCAGCAATAGCTAAAGCTGCAATCGCCAGACCATTTTGAGATGTTAGAATCTTTTCATCTCTTGCAGGACGTGTACGCTGTTCTCTATAATTAAAAAGGGCTTTTCTACACTCTTCAACAAACTCTTTTCTATCTTCAGGTACTTCGCTTTTTATTAGGTTAAGAATATTCTTACCTTCAAAGTTACCACGGTCTGTAATATTATAATATTTACAAAACTCAACAGCTTTATCTCCTAAAACTGAAATAACCTCATCCTTTTTAAATACATAAAATTTTCCTTCAACACCCTCTGAATCAGCATCCTCTGCAGAAAAGAATACATCATCGCTACTATATAAGTCTCGAGTTAGATATTGGATTATTTTATCAGCAGTCTCCGCATATTTCTCGTCCTTTGTTATGTCATAGCATTCAGAATATGCCATGCATAAAAGGGCATTATCATATAACATTTTTTCAAAGTGAGGAACAAGCCACATATCATCTGTTGAGTATCTTGAAAAACCATATCCAATATGATCAAACATACCACCTGCTTGCATAGCATCGAGTGTTTTGATACACATATCTATAGCATGTTTCTCCTTATATATATTAGAATACTTTAATAGAAAGAATAGATTATGTGGAGAAGGGAATTTTGGCGCGTGGGAGAAACCGCCATATATACTATCAAAGTTTCTAGAAAGTTGTTTGTATGTTATTTCAGGGATAGAGTTATTAATAGATTTTAATTCATTATTAGATTGATTTATTGAATTCGCAATGTCATTTGCCTGCTCCATTAGATCATCACGTTTATTTTCCCAATAATAAACAATGCTTTCAAGTAGAGTCATAAAGCCAGTCATACCTACAGTATCTTTCTTAGGATAATATGTGCCAGCATAAAAAGGTTTTTTATCCGTGTCCATAAAAATACTTAGGGGCCATCCACCTGAACCTGTAAATTCTTGACAGGCACTCATATATATACTATCAACATCAGGTCTCTCTTCTCTATCTACCTTTATAGATATAAAATGTTTATTAAGATAATCTGCAACTTCATTATCTTCAAATGATTCACGTTCCATAACATGACACCAGTGACATGTTGAATATCCAATACTTAGAAAAATTGGTTTATCTTCGCGTTTTGCCTTAGTAAAAGCCTCTTCATTCCAGGGATACCAATCAACAGGATTATTAGCATGCTGAAGAAGATAAGGAGACTTTTCATGTATAAGTTTGTTTGGCAAAAATATCTCCCCTTTCTATTTCTTAATTAATATTATATTTGCCAAATTAATTCGAATTATGCTAGAGGTGAAAATATGAATTTTTCATTTATATTTACAAATAATAATGTTAGTAGGAAAATAGAAAATTTTTTTAATTAACTATATTAAAAAAAGAATATATATAAAGTTTAAATAAGAGGTGATAATTATACTATGGAAAATACACATTTAGATATTTACTTTGCAGGAGGTTGTTTTTGGGGTGTAGAGAAGTACTTCGAAGAAGTTAAAGGTGTTGTAAAAACTGATGTAGGATATGCTAATGGAAAAAGTGAGAATCCTAGCTATGAGGATGTGTGCAGAAGAAATACTGGTCATGCAGAAGCAGTTCATGTAGTTTATGATTCTTCTATAATTAACCTTGAATTTTTATTAGACTTATATTTTGATGTAATTGACCCTTTCGCAGTAAATGCTCAAGGTAATGATATAGGAGTTCAGTATCGTACAGGAATTTACTATGTTAATTTAAATGATGAAGCTATTATTAAGAATTACATTGAAAACCTCCAAAAAAAATACAATGATAAAATTGCTGTTGAGGTAAAACCTCTTGAAAACTACTATATAGCAGAGGAATATCATCAAAAGTATCTTGATAAAAATCCAGGCGGTTATTGTCATATTGGAGAAAAGTTATTTGAAAAAGCAAAAAATGCAATTGTAGATAAATCAAAGTATTCACTGCCAAGCTATAATTATCTTAAAGAAAATTTATCATCTGAGCAGTTTAATGTTACCCAAAATAATGCAACTGAACCGCCGTTTAATAATGAGTATTTTAATAATTATGATAAGGGTATATATGTAGACATTACTACGGGAGAACCTTTGTTTTTATCAACTGATAAATTTGAATCAGGATGTGGATGGCCAAGTTTTTCAAAGCCAATTGATCCAAATGTTATAAATAATAAGGTTGATAAATCATTTGGAATGTTAAGAACAGAGGTAAGAAGTAGAGTTGGAGATGCACATTTAGGACACGTATTTGACGACGGTATTAAAGAACTTGGAGGAAAAAGATACTGTATAAATAGTGCATCACTTAAGTTTATTCCAAAGGATGAAATGAAGGCTGAGGGGTATGAGTATTTACTTACCTACGTAAAGTAAAGAATATAAAAGATTTTAATTTATAACGTTAATATGTATAATGGGTAGATGGGACAAAATTAAATTGAAAATAATACTTAGAGAAGAAGGTATATAGATGATAGAATTAGGAAAGATTCAAAAACTGCGTGTAATTAGAGAGGTATCCTTTGGGGTTTACCTAAACTTTGAAGAAGATTCAAACGGAGAAGATATTTTACTTCCTATAAAGCAAGTACCTGAAAATATAGAAATAGGCGATGAAATAGAGGTATTTGTATATAGGGATTCAGAAGATAGAATTATAGCAACTACGAAAAAACCTAAAATAACTATGGACAATTTAGCAGTACTTGAGGTAGTTGACAATACAAGTATAGGTGCATTTTTAGACTGGGGTCTTGAAAAAGATTTGTTTTTACCATTTAAACAACAATTGAAAAAAGTTGTAAAGGGAAATTCATATTTAGTTGGACTTTACATAGATAAAGCCAATAGATTATGTGCGACTATGAAGGTTTATGATATGTTAAGCTCTGAATCACCATACACGGAAAATGATATGGTTCAAGGTACTATATACAAAATAAACAATGAAATAGGGGCATTTGTAGCTGTTGATGATAAATATCATGGTTTAATTCTAAACAAAGAGTTCTATGGTGATTATAAAGAAGGAGATAGTGTAGAAGTTAGAGTAAAAAAGGTTAGAAATGACGGGAAGCTTGAACTTAGCTTAAGAAAACAGGCATATAAGGAAATAGAAAGTGATTCTAAAAGAATAATGGATGCTCTTGAAGAGAATAAAGGAGAGATTATGCTTAATGATAAAAGTGATCCAGAGGATATAAAGAATAAACTTAGTATGAGTAAAGGTGCCTTTAAAAGAGCTGTTGGAAGGCTTTTAAAAGAAGGTGCAATTGAAATAACAGATAAAAGTATTCGAAGAACTTGGTAGTTAAAAGTGATATAATAGAAGAATTAAGGGTTACCTATATATTAAGGAGACAATATGAAATTTAATGACTTAAACATTAGTCCAAAAATATTAAAGGCTTTAGCTGATGAAAATTACACAATGCCAACGCCGATACAAGAACAGTCTATACCACCAGTTTTAGAAGGCCGAGACCTTCTAGGGTGTGCTCAAACAGGGACAGGAAAAACAGCAGCATTTGCTATTCCAATTTTACAGCTGTTAAGTGAGCAAAAGAGTGAAAAAAATATACCAAGAAAAATTCAATCTTTAATTTTAACACCAACAAGGGAACTAGCTATTCAGATTTTTGAAAATCTTCAGGCTTATGGGAAGTATACTAATTTACAATCAGGTGTTATATTTGGAGGTGTTCCACAAAGAAAGCAAGAAATAGTACTAAAGAGAGGTATTGATATTCTTGTAGCTACTCCAGGTAGGCTAAATGATTTAATAAATCAGAAACTAGTTGATCTTAAGCACGTAAAGATATTTGTATTAGATGAAGCAGATCGTATGCTTGATATGGGATTTATTCATGATGTGAAAAAGATTGTTTCTAAAATACCAAGTAAGAAACAAACACTTTTTTTCTCAGCAACAATGCCAAAGGAAATTACAAAGATGGTTAACTCTATCTTAGTTAATCCGGTAAAGGTAGAAATAACTCCAGTTTCATCTACTGTTGATACTATAAATCAATCTGTTTACTATGTAGATAAGGAAAACAAAAGAAAGTTATTACTTGATATTTTAGAAGATAAATCAATTAGTTCAGTATTAGTATTTACACGTACAAAGCATGGTGCAGACCGTGTTGTACGTGAACTTGAAAGATCAAAGATTGCTGCTCAAGCAATCCACGGAAATAAGTCTCAAAATGCCCGTCAACGTGCATTAAATAGTTTTAAAAGTGGAGAAACTAGGGTTCTAGTAGCAACTGATATTGCTGCAAGAGGGATTGACATTAGTGAGTTATCCCATGTTATTAACTTTGATCTACCTGACGTTCCTGAAACCTATGTTCATAGAATTGGGCGTACTGGTAGAGCAGGACATAGTGGAATTGCAATTTCATTTTGTGATATTGAGGAAAAAAAGAACTTAAAAGATATTGAAAAATTAATAGGCAAAGAAGTTCCTGAAGTAAAAGATCACCAATATCCAATGCTTATTACAAAGATAATTGAAATTCCTAAAGTTCATAGAGACCAAAGGGTAAAAGTTAAAAGTACAACACGACGTAAAAAGGAATCTGATGCTAAAAAGTCTCAAAGTGAAAGAAGATTCTCAGATAAATCTACAAGAAAAAAACCTTATTCACGTAAAGGGTAAGCTAAAGTTTTAAGGTATAAATTATAAAAAGGTTCCTAGTTTAAATAAATTAGGAACCTTTTTAGTATATAATTTTTTATTTAAGATATTAGCCTAGTATTAAGTCACCGATTAATATTCCAACTATGGCCCCCTTTTGGTCTCTCACTGGAACAGTTAATGCTATACAGTAATTATAAGTATCATCTGATATATATGGCTGGGACTGGTATTCTCTACCGCTAATACTTTCTTTAAAGTATTGTCTGTGTGCAAAGTTTACGTATACTTGATTTTCTGTATAATCAAGGGTAATTGCCTTTCTAAGGCCATCTTTTTGCATAATAGCAAATAGGTCAAATTCAGGGTGATTTTTTATACTTTCATTTAGGGTTTTTGTACATTTATGATAATCCATAAGTGATAAAATTGGATTTTTAGCAAGTTCTCTAAGTGTTCTTATGCCGTTTTCAATATAGCTTTTAGTATCACTTGTGATTTCATAATTTTTAGCAAATGAAGCTACAGATTCTCTTAAACCTTTATTCATTTCAGTTAAATTTTTAATAGAAGAAAGTGTACTTTTCATAGCATCAACTTGAAGTTTTGATTCTATTTTTAATTGTTTACTTTCATTAACTGTATGTTCAGAAAGTAAGCAGGTTTCCTTAATTAGATTCTCAATCTTATTTATTTTGTAATCCTGTGAAGATATAATCTCATTAATATTCTTAACCGATTCTAAAGTATTTTCACTTTGATCAGATATATTACTAAGACTATCTTTTATAACATTTGAGAATTCAATATTTTTATTTATAATTTCTACTTCAGAATTCATCCAATTTGATATATCCAAGATCTCATTCTTTATTTCATTTATTATATTTTGTATTTCTAATGCTTGCTCAGATGATATATTTGCAAGTTTTCTAATTTCATTTGCTACAACAGTAAAGCCATTTCCACCTTCTCTTGATCTTGCAGCTTCAATGGAAGCATTTAGTGAAAGAAGGTTTGTGTTTTTGCTTATATCGCTTACTGCATCAGCTATTTCCTGTATTTTATATGCTCTTTCATTAAGAGAGGTTATCTTATCAGCTAATCTTAAATTAGAATCTGAGGATTCTGTAAGCTTTGAAGTTAGCTGACTATAAAATTCATTTCCATTTTGAACTAGATTCATCATAGAACTTGAAAGTGACTTTATTTCCTGAGCATTATTTAGAACATTTTCATGATCAATTGCAATTTCTTTAATCAGGGACTCTACAACCGAGGTATCCTCAAGTTGTTCAGAGGTTTTAGCAGCAACAACATCTACAACACGACTATTTTCTGTGGAAGAGATTTTAACCTTTATAGCATCTTCCTCAAGATTCTTACAGTAATCAATTAGCTTATCAGTCATGTTAGTAGATTCATTTATAAGCTCTCTTATCTTCAAAATTAATAGATTTATATTTTTAGATAGCCCCTTGAAAATACTCTTATCTGATACATGAATCTTTTGGGTTAAATCCCCTTGAGACATTTTTAATATTTTATTGCTTATGCTTTTAAGGTCCTTAGAAATAATTGAGAAAATTATTATTGGTACAAATATAAGGATTAACAGTAGTAAGATGAAAATAACAAGCACAAAAGAATTAATATACATATAAACCCCCCTTTTTAAAATTAATATATAGCAATTTTGAATCTCGTTTGTTTGTAATTTTATGGTATGGAAAAATTATACTTTAGTAAATTTTCTAAGTCAATACATTTTGGGTATTAAATACATAGAAATACTAGGATATGTAATATAGGTAGCTGAACTTTCTAAAGTTTTTGAAAATTTAGCTGATAATTTTAATATAAGAATAATTAAATAAAAATTACAAAGATTATATACTAAATAATATATTTTTAAGGAGATGAAATTATGAATGGAATTGAAATAATGGTTGAAGAGCATAAGTATATTTCTAGAATGCTTAAGGTGGTTAGAAGTGCCTGTTACAAAATTTTAAATGGTAGTAGTGTAGACTATGAAGATTTTACAAAAGTTATAGAATTTATTAGAAATTATGCTGATAATCATCACCATGGAAAAGAAGAAAAGTTTCTTTTTAATCGTATGGTAGATGAGATAGGTGAAGTTGCAGATAAGCTTATTAATTTCGGTATGCTTATTGAACATGATCTTGGAAGACTTTATATAAAGAATCTTGAAGAAGCACTTAAGAGGGTTAAAAATGGAGATGATGAAAGTAGATTAGATGTAATAGCAAATGCTATAGGTTATACTCAATTATTAACTGGTCATATAGAAAAAGAAGATAATACCATATATACATTTGCAAATAGACAGCTTTCTGAAAAAACTTTAGAAATAATTAATAGAGAATGTAGTGATTATGAAAAAAGCACTAGTGAAAAAAATATCCAGAATAAATATATAGCTATTTTAGAAGATTTGGAAAAGAAATATATTTAGTTAGGAATATTTTCTAGAATACTTACCAATAATATTAAGAAATATTCATTTGCGGAGGTACATAATGGAAAATAGTATGTTTTGTTATCAATGTGAACAGACATTAGGTGGAAAAGGTTGTACGAAAAGTGGAGTTTGTGGAAAGACACCTGAAATTGCTAACTTACAGGATTTATTGATTTATCAGCTAAAGGGTATTTCAAGTTATGCAAGAGCCATGATTGAAGAAGGAAAGTTAATTGATAAGTCTATAGTAGCTTTTGTTGAAAATAGTTTGTTTACTACACTGACAAATGTAAATTTTGACGCTGAAGTACATGTTAATTTACTACAGGAGTCACAAAGAATAAAGGAAACAATAAGAAATCAAGCTCCAAGAGGACAATATTCAAGAGAAGCAGAATACAATTTGCCAAGTACAAAGGAAGAGATGCTTAAAGATGCTGTAATAGCAGGTATTATGTATGATCAAGATCTTGATGCAGATGTACGTTCACTAAGATCTACTATTTTATATGGATTAAAGGGTATAAGTGCTTACTCTCACCAAGCAAGATATCTTGGATATCATAGTGATCAAGTAGATCAATTCTTCTTTTTAGGACTTGAGGCAACAGTAAATGATGAACTGTCTGTTGAGGAATTAATACGTATGGCTATGAGAACAGGTGAGGCTAATATTGAAGCAATTAGAATACTAGATGAAGCTAATACTACTGAATTTAAAAACCCTGCACCTCATAAGGTTAACACTCATAGAAAGAAGGGTCCTTTTATTATAGTATCTGGTCACGATTTAAAGGATTTGGTTATGTTACTAGAACAGACAAAGGATAAGGGAATTAATATTTATACTCATGGTGAAATGTTACCAGCACATGGATATCCAGAGCTAAATAAATATGAACATTTAGTAGGTAATTATGGAGGTGCTTGGCAAGATCAACAAAAACAATTTGATGGAATACCAGGATGTATTTTAATGACTACTAACTGTTTAATGAGACCTAGAGAAGGTTATAAAGATAGAATATTTAACACTAGTGTTGTAGGCTGGGAAGGCGTTAATTATGTAAGAAGACTAGAAGATGGAACTAAGGACTTTAGTGAAATCATAGAAAAAGCTCTACAGCTTGGTGGATTTGAAGAGGATGAAGAACCACATGAAATAACTGTTGGATTTGGGCATCATGCAACATTATCACATGCAGAGGAAATTGTTAAGGCTGTTAAGGACGGAAAGATAAGACATTTCTTCCTAGTAGGTGGATGCGATGGCGCAAGACCAGGTAGAAATTATTATACTGAATTTACTAAGTTAGTTCCTGATGATTGTGTAATACTTACACTAGCATGTGGAAAGTATAGATTTAATAAGTTAGACTTTGGAACAGTAGCAGGACTTCCAAGACTACTTGATGTAGGACAATGCAACGATGCATATTCTGCAATCAGAATAGCAACTGCACTTGCAGATGCATTTGAGACAGATGTTAACTCATTGCCATTAACTATTAATCTTTCTTGGTATGAGCAAAAAGCTGTTGCAGACCTTTTAGCACTATTGTCACTTGGAATAAAGGGTATGTATCTTGGACCAAGTCTACCTGCATTTATATCTCCAAATGTACTACAATATTTAGTGGATACCTTTGATATAAAACCTATAAGTACACCACAGGAAGATTTAAGTAGTAGTTTAAGACAACTATATTAAACATAAAATAGTCTGTGTTTCCTATGAAAGAAGATATAGTTAATATCTATTTTCATAGGATTTCACAGACTATTTTTATTTGAATTAATTAAAATATAAGTTTTTTATTTGAAAACTATTAGTTAGTAAACCATTGAGTCCAGTATGGAGTACCGTTCTTAATAACATATCCAACACCTATTTTTCCAAATTTAGCTGAAAGTATGTTAGCTCTATGTCCTGGTGAGTTCATCCAATCAGTCATAACTTCTTGAGCTGTAGGTTGTCCCATTGCAATATTTTCTCCTGCAGATGAGTAGCTTATTCCAAACTTTTTCATCATATCAAATGGACTACCATAAGTTGGAGAGTTGTGATCAAAATAGTTTTTATCTGCCATATCTTGAGATTTTGCACGAGCACCATTTGAAAGAGTAGTATCTAATGTTAGTGGCTTAAGACCAGCTTTTTGTCTTTCTACGTTAACTAATCTTCCAACTTCAGCTTCTAAAGCTGATACACTGCTTGCTGGAGTTTCAGCAGGTTTTTGTGCTGGAGTTTCAGCAGGTTTTTGTGCTGGAGTCTCAGCAGGTTTTTGTGCTGGAGTCTCAGCAGGTTTTTGCGCTGGAGTTTCAACAGGCTTTTGAACATTAAAATTAGGAATTTTAACAGTTGTGTTAGCACCTGTTTTATTTATAAAATTGAAAATTATGTTCTTCTTAAAGTTTGGGTTTTTAGCAAGATTACAATTGTAACTTGATAATGTAGTCTTTATGTTATTTGAATTTATTGTTTGAGCATGTGCAGTACTTGCAGCACCAAGAAGTGTAGTTCCTACAATAAGCATTGCAGATATTTTTTTAATCGAATTTTTCATTAGTAAGCCTCCTTAGAATTTTCTAGTTCTGAAAAGCTACATGAATACTAATTTACTCTAAGATAAATAATGTAAACTATACTTAAATACTATAGTAATGATAAAACATGTAATCATAAGACATATAATCATAGCTTGGACATTAAAGTCGAAGCTGAATCCTAGGTTGCTATTTTGTTAGAAACTTTAGATTAAATGATTTGAGATCCCCATTCTCA
The DNA here is from genome assembly GCF_001047375.1 of Clostridium cylindrosporum DSM 605. Lineage (NCBI taxonomy): Bacteria > Bacillati > Bacillota > Clostridia > Eubacteriales > Clostridiaceae > Clostridium > Clostridium cylindrosporum. The sequence goes on along the minus strand of NZ_LFVU01000028.1, from coordinate 237,631 downwards.
TTATCAAGCTTGACTATATGCATAGTGAAAGGTGGAACTCTATTATAAAAATGTTCCTAAGTAAGTTATAGTGTAGAATTTTATCTATAGATTACAACACTACATTTTCTGGATTAATAATTTATCATAATAATTATCAATATAGTTATCCATTAGTATTTAGAGTTCATATTTCATATTAAATTAGCAGAACTATTTTTACTTTTAATGATTTTAATAACCGAGAGCTCTTGATTACTTGACTAGAGTATAGCATTATAAGTAAATAAATATAAAGAGTAAAAAAGTACCAAAAAATATTAATGATCTTGGACATCTTGATTTTAAAGGGATGAAGAGTTTAATGGTAATTTGTACAAGTATACGGAATGTTGCAAAATATACTTGATTTTTATGAAAAGTTATGAATTTAATTTTTAATTAACATTTAGCTATAAGTTAGTATTATAATTTTGGATTATAAGAAAAAAAGAGTATAATATGTTTAACTGATTATTATAGGAGGCATATTATGGGTAAAGTAGTTAGAACTTTGAAATTTGATGGAAGAAAAAGTGCTATTGAAGAGCTAAAGAATATTTATAGTGTTAATAGGGAAAATGAAATAATTAAAGTAGAAGAAGGGGTTACTACTTATAAAGGAGTAGAATTAGATTCTATATTAGTTAATATAATTGAAGAGATTAATAATAGCGATACTGTGATTAAAATAGAGAAATTGGTGTCACTTAAAGCTTTTCTTTTATCTAAGGAGCAAAATATGGATATAAATTTATTGCTTTATAATATAGATAAAGTAATGAAAATGTCAGATGATGGGCTTAACAAAGATGAACATGGAATTATATTTGATAATCAACTAAAAGCTTTTTTAAAAGAAGCAAATATAGATGCTGTAGATTCAGAAGATAATATAATTTTATCTGATGGGAAAAGAAAGACAAGTGTAGCAGTTCATAATAATAGCATTAATTTTAATACTATTATAGAATTAGGAATATAAATAGAATTCTAAAAGTCCTTATTAAGGACCTTAGAGGATAAGTTTTAGAAATAGAAATACCACTGGACGGTCCAGTGGTATTTTTATAATGTGGTTTGTAGGTAAATATATTTATGTGGGTAAATATATTTAACTGGTTATACAATTTAATTATATTCTTAGGTAATTATAGTTAGAACTATAATTTATAAAAGTTTTTGAGTAAAATATTTAAAAATTTTGCCTTGTTAGAAAATTTAAAATAGTCTAATAAGAAGTTATAATTTAATTATATATGAATTTTCTTAAAATTCAATATATTATTTTAATTTTGTAAAAAGTTAAAATATAATTAATAAATAATGAATAAACTGTTAACGATTCATATATTAATTTAAATATAATTTAATTTAATATTATAAAAACCTCCTATAAGTTGTGATTTTAACACTTATAGGAGGCTTTATTATAGTGTGATATTTCTTCTAGGTATACTAAATCCAATTTTCGATTCAATTTCATTTAATAGTCTCATATCCTTTGGAGCAACAAATAAGCAGGTATAGCCATTTTCCCCGGCTCTTCCTGTTCTTCCTATTCTATGGATATAAGTATCAGATGTTTCAGGAGTGTCATAATTGTAGATGTGGGTAACTCCAGTTATGTCAAGTCCTCTAGATGCTACATCAGTAGCTATTAAATATTGTATATCTGCATTTCTAAAGGATTTAAGTATTCTTTCTCTTTTTGACTGTAATATATCACTATGTATTTTAGCATAATTATATCCACGTTTATGCATAGCTTCCTCAAGAACATCTGCACGTCTTTTTGTTCTACAGAAAATAATAGCCATAAATGGATTATCTTCATCTAAAGCTTTAAATAAAGAGTCTTGTTTCCATCTATCAGTGGTTTCTACTACAAACTGTCTAATATTTTCTAGTGTTATGTCATTATTTTTTATGGATATTACTAGAGGATTATTAGTATATCTACAGGCCAATTTTTTAACATCAGAGTCCATTGTTGCTGAAAAGCAAAGAGTTTGACGCTTTTTTGGTAACTTTAAAGCTATTTTTTCTACTTCATTTTTAAAGCCCATTAATAACATCTGGTCTGCTTCATCTATTACAAAGGATTTTAATTTACTAAAGTCTATTGATTCTCTATTCATGTGATCAAGTAATCTACCTGGAGTTGCAATAATAACATGAATATTTTTTTTAAGTTTTTTTAGTTGAGATCCTATATCTTTTCCTCCATAGGCTGCTAATACCCCTAAACCCTTTACTGAGGCAAGTTTATTTGCTTCATCTGTTATTTGAATTGCAAGTTCTCTAGTAGGGGATATAATTAAAACCTGTGGGGAGTTAACACTTGTAGAAATATTTTCGAATATAGGAAGTAAAAAGGCTAGGGTTTTGCCAGTTCCAGTTTGAGCCTCGCCTATAACATCCTTTCCTTCCTTTATAGGCAGAATTGCTTCCATCTGTATTTCAGTTGGAATAGTAATGCCCTGTTTTTTTAGTAAAGTTATTATATCTTCATCAATTCCTAATTGCTTAAAGTCCATTTTACACAACCTTTCATTAGTAACTTATTATTTATTTTAAGACAATTAATAATAACATATACAGGATATTTATACTAATAAAATAAGCAAGAATAAACTTTATATGATTTTGAGTAGTAGTTAATTATAAATATTTCTAAGAAAACATGATATTAAAAAATTTAGGTAAGTGTAAAATTTAACTAGGTTTTTATTGATATTTTTTACTAATTATAATACAATATAGTTAGTAGTTTAGTAAATTAGTAATTTACTAAATATAATCGGGAGGTAATAATATGAAAATACCAACAAGTTTAAAACATAAGCCGGTAATAGTTTCAGAAAACTATGAAAATGTAGATGGTAGATATGCCTATGATTCTGATGCAAAGGGACTTTCACTTGGACTTGCACAGTGGAATGATAGAGGAAAAGTTGACGTCTCAGCAAAGGTTTGGAGACATACAGGTGGAAAGTGGTCAAGACAATCTGAAGAATTACCACTTCATAGAGTATTAGATCTTGCTATTCTTATTTGCAGAACCAAGCTTCATTTTAGAGATGCATATAGATATGAAAATTTATATGATACCGAAAATCCTAACATAGATAGAGTAGGTCTACAGGGAGATGCGATGACAGTTTCTGTTTGCACAGATAATGATAAAATTAATGAGGATATCCAGCTATTTAATCAAGCTTTAAGTGATGATGATGAACTTATTGGGGAGCGTTTAAGAACTCTTTCAAGAATTTTAAAGGATATGGGATATTAATAATTTTTAGGAGCAGTGTTTTTTATTAATTTAAGAGACACTATTTTTTTATATTTATACAGTATATTACGCTATTTATAAAACTTTATTGACATTTCACGAAAAAAATGTATTATATTTATAATATTAATTGTATTTAAATGTATCGATACAAAGTGAGGGGGATGAAAAGTGGAAAATAAAAAAATATCAGTAAAGTCACTAGTATTTACTGCACTTGCAGTAGCATTAGTTACAGTATGTACGATGGTAATACAAATTCCTGTTCCATCTACTGGAGGATTTATTAATTTCGGAGATATAATGATATTTTCAGTTGCAATAGCACTTGGGAAAAGAAAAGGTGCTGTAGCAGGTGGAGTTGGATCATGTTTAGCAGATATTTTAACTGGATATGCAATATTTGCTCCAGGAACATTTATTATTAAGGGAATAGAAGGTTTCCTATGCGGACTTATATATGAAAAGTTAAATAAAAAAGTTAATAACGTAGTATCTGTAGCTATAAGCTGTATTATTGCAGGAGCATTTATGGTATGTGGGTATTTTATATATGAATCAATTATTTTCTCAGTTGAATCTGCTATAGGATCAGTTATTGGTAATCTAATACAAGCAGGGGTTAGCGCTGTTGTTGCTATTCCAATAAGCTTAGCATTACAAAAGGCCACTAAAAATATAGTAGTAAAAAATGAAGTAGAAGAAAACATAGCCTAATAAAAGAATAATAAGAGGTAGACTTTAAAATGGAAGTCTACCTCTTATTTTACATGTTTTCATTATATGCTTTTGAATAATCTACTCCAAAGTTATACATCATTTCTAAAACAGGAACGATTTTCTTACCAAGGTCGGTTAAGTTATATTCTACCTTAGGTGGAACTACAGGATAAACTGTTCGAAGTATTAGATTATCCTCCTCAAGGCTTCTAAGCTGTTGAGTAAGCATTTTTTGTGTTACATCAGGTAGCTTCTTTTTAAGATCACTAAATCTTAGGGTTTTATTACTTAGGTACCATAATATTAGAATCTTCCATTTACCTGAAATTATTCTATGAACGATTACCATAGGGCACATTTCATACTTTTCACATCTTTCTTCCATATGGCACTGTTTATGATATAGGCTAGGATCCATTTTTTATTCCTCCATAGTATCTTTTTAGGTACTATACCACATTAAAGTACCTACTATTAAAAAATATTTCATGTCGATATAATTATATCAGAAGGTAAATGTAAATAAAAGGAGGCAAAATTATGAGCAAAGTATTATATATTAAAGCAAATCCAAATCCAGAGGGTTCTAGAACAGTAGAAATTTCAGATAAATTTATTGAAGAGTATAAGAAGTTAAACCCTAATGATGAGGTTATAACTTTAGATCTATATAATGAAGATATAGATTTTCTAAATATGGAGGATTTAAATACATTATTCTCTGAAAAGGATAATGAAAATACTGAGAATAAGGTACTAAGATATGCCTATCAATTTAAGTCAGCAGATAAGTTTGTTTTTTCAGCACCGATGTGGAATTTAAGTTTTCCAGCAATTTTAAAGGCATACATGGATTATGTAACAGTTTCAGGAATAACATTTAAATACACATCAGAAGGGCCTGTTGGATTATGTACAGGAAAAAAAGCAGTATATGTAGCCACTAGAGGATCTGTATTTTCAAGTGGTCCTGCAGAAAGTTTCGAAATGGGTGAAAGATATATGAAAGCTCTATTAGGTTTCCTTGGAGTATACAATGTAGAAACTATAATTGCAGAAGGACTAGATTCAAGTAAGGTAGATGTAGCTAAAGCTATGGAAGATGCAATAGTTAGCGGAAAGAAACTAGCGGAAAACTTCTAAGTTAATAGATAACAAAGAAAAACCACTAAGATAATATTAGTGGTTTTTCTTTATATAAAGTATTAATTGTTTTGACAAAGTCCCATGCCTTGTCCAAGGCCCATTCCTTTACCTTTGTTTTGGCCTGGAGTAGTACAAGTACTTGATCTTTCCTTAATTTTAGCCTTAAGGTAATCCCCTTGCTGCTTTGTCATAGTTCCTTCTTTTACAGATTTATCAATGTTTGCAAATTTTACATCAAGCATTTTCTTTTTTGCTTCTTCAAATGAAAGTCCTTGGTCAATATAAGACTTAACTCCACCACAGTTACCATAGCTTGCTGTCTTAGGTGCATTATCCGCTACGCTTGCAGATGCACTTTGGAATCCTCCCATATTAAATATTCCAAGACTTAAAATTCCTACTGCTCCTAATGATAAGATTAGTTTTTTCATTTATATCTCCTCCTAAAATGTTATTAAGCTATATATTTATACTAACCTCTAAATGTCACAGTAATGTTACAAGTTAATAATTTATTTATAACATTTAGTAGAAGATTTATTTAACTAAAGGGAGAGTAATATAAAATTCTACTCCAGAATAAAGATTATCATTTGAATATTTATTTATAACACCCTTTTCACCACTGTGTAGTTTTACTATTTGATCAACTATAGCAAGGCCAAGGCCAACGCGTTTATCTTTATAGTTTCTAACCTTATCTAATCTTACAAATCCTGACCATATAGTATCTAGGTTTTCCTCTGGTATAGGAAGACCACTATTATATACAGAAATTACAGCAGTTGATTCAGTGATCTTTAGGTTTATTTCTATTATCTTTTTATCGTCTACATGATGAAGGGCGTTATTTATAAAGTTTACAATAGCTTGTTCTAGACGAACTTTATCACCTAAAACCATAGCATTGTTTATATTCGTTTTTAATTTTATATTATTTTCCTTAAATCTAAAGTCTAATTTATTTATTATAGTAGTTAATAAAGTTGAAAGCTCTATTTCCTTAAGGGTTATTTTAAAAGTGTTTGATTGAAGTTTATATAGATCTAAAAGATCATTTACTATAACCTCCATCCTTTCAGCTTCATCACAAATAACATTTGTATAATAAGACTTATCATCATCACTAACAACTATGTTGCTATTTAAAGCCTGAGCATATCCGGAGATAACTGTTATTGGAGTTTTAAGTTCATGGGATACGCTACTTACAAATTCACGCCTTAGTTCATCATTTTTCTTTTCTTTATAAATTAACTCTTTTAATCTTTGGTTTTTTTCAGTAAGTTCAAGTAAAGATGATTCTATCCTATCTGATAAACAGTTTATTGTATAGGATAAGTTTCCAATCTCATCCTTGGAATTTATGTCTAAAGGTTTTGTATAGTTAAGATTTTGAAGATTTAAAGCTTTACTTGTTATTGCCATTATTGGACTTGTAAACTTCGTTGAAAAATAATATGTAGCAATTAATGCAAGAACACCTATTGGAAGTAAAATAACAAAAAGTAAGGTCAAAGATTTTTTTAGGCTATCATCTATAGCCGAAATAGGAGTTTTTATATTTATCAAGTATTTACTAAATGACTTTGAAGAGGCTAAAAAATCAACTCCTGTAGGCATATCCCTTAATATAGATAATTTTGCATCATCTTTGGTTCCAAGGTTTTTTTGTATTTTAAACCTATTTTTTTGACCGTGATTCATTCCACTATAACAAAATTGACCCATTGTTTTATCATTTTTATTTAATGAAGTAATGTTCTCATTATCAAGAGTGTCTATTATATCAATTTGAAAGTTGTATTTAATGGATACCTCGGAAATATAGGATGAAATTTTATCACTATCATTAGTTGGTAGAGTTTTAATTAATTCATTTGTTACAAGATTCATTTCTTTTAATTTTGCATTTGTATAATATGGTTTAAAAAGTATAGAATAAACAGTTATACCCATGAAAAAAATACTTAATATAAGGGTGATTGCTACAACAAGTTTTATCTTTATTGATTTCATTAACATTCACCAAGTTTGTACCCAAAACTTCGAACTGTTTTAAGGTACTTTGAACAATTTCCAAGTTTGTTACGAAGCCTATTAATATGAGTATCAACTGTTCGGGTATCACCAAAGTAGTCATCTGACCAAATAACCCTAAGCAAAGTATCCCTTGAAATAACCTTTTCTAGATTTTGAATAAAGTATACTAGCAGTTCGTATTCCTTAGGGGAAAGAGGGGTGACTATGCCTCCAACTTTTACTATATGCTTTTCAAGGTCTATTTCTATATCTTTAAAGATAACTTGAGATTTATTTGAAGAGCTGTCCTTTAAGAGTCTTTTTATCCTTGCTACAAGCAAAGCAATGTTAAATGGTTTAGATACATAATCATCTGCACCTATTTCAAAACCAAATAATTCATCAAGGTCACTATCCTTTGCTGTAAGTATTATTATTGGGACATTTGATGTTTTACGAATTTCTTTACAAACAACCCAGCCATCATAAATAGGCATCATTATGTCAAGTATTATCAAATCAAAAGTTCCTTTTTCAAACAATTCAAGTGCTTCCTCGCCATTTGAAGCGCTTTCAACGATATATCCTTGATGAGTTAAAAAATCAGTTATGAGTCTGACTATCCTTTCGTCATCATCTGCTACTAGAATTCTCAAAAGAAATTCCTCCTTATTCTTAATATTATCTACATTATAGAATACACATAGTGTAGCAAAATTTCAAAGTATAAAGCTACATTATAATTGACATTATTCATAATTAGTTTATAAAATAGTTTTATAACAATTTACAATGGAGGTATTATGATGTTTGGCTTTTTTAATAAAAGTAATTTTGACTCAATTAATGTTAATGATTTAGGTAATAAATTAGGAAAAATAACAATTATAGATGTTAGAGAACCTTCAGAATATAAAAGAGGACACATTCCTACTGCTACAAATATTCCTATGGGGACAATACTAGAAAACACAGAAAAGCATCTTGATAAAGCAAAGGAATATCATATAGTTTGCCAGTCTGGTAAAAGAAGTGAAAGAGTATGTAGTGACTTAACTTCTAAAGGTTATAAGGTTATTAATGTATTTGGTGGAACAGGGTCCTATGTTAGTTCATTAGAAAGATAATTTTATATGATTTTTTATACATAATATACCCAGTGTGGGTATTGAAAGATATTGTTAACTAATAATAAATAAAAAGTTGACAATATCTTTTTTTGTATGCTATTTTATTAATAACATTAAAGGGATTAAATATAAAATGTTTTAGGGGGATTATTATGGAAATGTTAAAATCTCTAAAAAGAGATATATTAAATGGATATAGTATTACAAGGCAGGAGGCAATTTCACTTTATAAGCTTCCATTAGAGAGTTTAGTTACTACTGCTAATGAAATCAGAGAAAAAATGTGCGGAGATTCATTTGATATGTGTACGATTATTAATGGAAAAAGTGGAAGGTGTTCTGAAAATTGTAAGTACTGTGCTCAGTCATCTTTTTACAAAACTAATATAGATGAATATCCATTACTTGAAGCTAAGAAAATTGTTGATGCAGCAGAGAAAAATCATTTAGGTGGGGTTTTAAGATTTTCAATTGTTACATCAGGAAGAAGTTTAAATGATGAAGAGATTAATAGTGTTTGTGAAAGTTATAAAGATATAGGTAAAAAGTGTGGGATATCATTATGTGCCTCCCATGGACTTCTTTCTCTAGAACAGTTTAAGAAACTTAAGGAGGCTGGTGTTACTAGATATCATAATAATCTTGAAACTAGTAGAAGGTTCTTCGAAAAAATATGTACAACCCATACATATGATGAAAAGATAGAGGCAATAAAAAGAGCTCAGCAGGCAGGACTTGAAGTTTGTTCAGGTGGGATTTTAGGTCTTGGAGAGGATATTGAGGATAGAATAGATATGGTAATGGATATTAAGGCACTTGGAATAAAGTCTTTGCCTGTAAATATTTTAAATCCAATTCCAGGAACGCCACTTGAAAATGCAAGCAAACTAAGTCAAGAAGAGATAATAAAGAGTATTTCTATATTTAGATTTATTATGCCAGATGGTGCAATAAGACTTGCTGGGGGAAGGGCACTACTTGAGGATATGGGAAGAAAGGCATTTTTATCAGGAGCAAATGCAGCAATATCAGGAGATATGCTTACAACTCTTGGTATATCCTTAAAGGATGATATAGATATGATAACATCCTGTGGATACAAGGTTAAAAAAATATGATAAAGGGGATTTTTATAACTGCTACTGGAACAGATGTTGGAAAAACATATATAACAACACAAATTACAAAAAAGCTTAGAGAAAATAATATAAATGCAGGATACTATAAGGCTGCTTTAAGTGGAGCAAGGGTAGAAAACAATAAAGTAATTGAGTGTGATTGTTTAGATGTTTTAGATGCATCATCGATTAAGGGAGAATGTGAAGAATTTGTTTCATATATTTTTGAGACTCCTGTATCACCTCATTTAGCATCAAGACTTGAAAATAAAAGCATTAAATTAAACAAAATAAAAGATGACTTTAACAGACTTAAAGAAAAGTATGAGTATATTACTGTTGAGGGAAGTGGAGGGATAGTTTGTCCTATAAGTCTAGAGGATGAAACAATTATGCTGACAGATATAGTAAAGTTACTAGATTTAGATATCATTGTAGTCGCACCCTCAGACCTTGGAACTATTAATAGTACAGTTCTTACAGTAGAATATGCAAGAAATCAAGGGATAAATGTTAAAGGAATTATTATGAATTATTATGACAGTGATAATTTTGTACATGTAGATAATAAAAAAGCTCTAGAATTTATAACAGGGGTTTCTGTTATAGGCTTAGTTGAAAAAGACGGAAACTTAAGTATGACACTTGAAGATATTTGTAGTAATTACAAGGAGTTAAATTAAAATGAATGATTTAATTAAGAAGGACTTACTTCATATATGGCATCCATGTTCTCAAATGAAGGATTATGAAGAATTAAAACCTATTGTAATTGAAAAAGCTAAGGGAATATATCTTTATGATGTTGAAGGTAAAAGCTATGCTGATGTTGTAAGTTCATGGTGGTGTAACCTCCTTGGTCACTGTAATGATAGAATTAACTCTGCAGTAAAGAGCCAAATAGACAAGTTAGAACATGTAATATTCGCCAACTTTTCAAATATACCAACAATCAACCTCAGCGCGAGACTTGCAGCATATGTTCCGAAGGGGTTAAATAAGTTTTTCTTTACTGATAATGGTTCTTCCGCAATTGAAGCAGGGATGAAAATGAGTTTTCAGTATCATTATCAAACAGGGAATCCAAAGAAAAGAAAATTCATGGCTTTAACAGATGCATATCACGGAGAGACTATAGGTGCATTATCAGCTAGTGGAGTAGACCTTTATTCAAAAATATATAATCCAATGTTAATGGATATAGTGAGGGTAGAGGCACCTGATTGCTATAGGTGTAAATGGGGAAATTGCAGAAATGAATGCAATGTAGAATGCTTTGAAAATGTTGAGAAAGAATTTAAAAAATGGGGAGAAGAAATAAGTGCATTTATAGTTGAACCTATTGTTCAAGCAGCTGCGGGTATGAGGATATACCCATCCTTGTATCTAAAGAAACTTAGGGATATATGTACTCAATATAATGTTCATCTAATCGCTGATGAAATAGCAACAGGTTTTGGTAGAACAGGGAAGATGTTTGCATGTGAACATGCAGGTATATCACCTGATATAATGTGTATATCAAAGGGATTGACAGGTGGATATATGCCTATGGCTATTGCTATAACAACAGATGAAATTTATAATGCATTTTATGCTGATTATAATGAAGGAAAAGCCTTTATGCACAGTCATACCTATTGTGGAAACCCCCTTGCAGCTTCAGCGGCTCTTGAGGTGCTAAATATATTAGAAGATGATGATATTATAAATAAATCCCTGGAAAATAGTATTTATTTTAATAAAATAATAAATGAATATTTATCTGATCTTAATTATGTTGGGGAAATTAGATCAATAGGGCTTATAAATGCAATTGAACTTGTAAAGGACAAGGAAAATAAGACTGGTTTTGATTCAAACCTTAGAATAGGATATGAGATTTATAAAGAAGCATTAAAAAGAGGGGTTCTTCTAAGACCACTTGGTAATGTTATGTATTTTAATCCACCACTAACTATAACTAAAGATGAGATGGAATCAGTAGTTTCAAAGTCAATTGATAGTATCAAAACTATATTAGAATAAGAAAAGGATAAGCAGTAAATTGCTGCTTATCCTTTTTTAATTAGTTATTCATAAATGCCTTTATATCAGACTCTACATCAGAAATTCCTTGAATGCCAAAGTTTTCAACAAGAATAGCTGCTACATTTGGTGAAAGGAATGCTGGTAGAGTTGGTCCAAGGTGAATGTTCTTAACACCTAGGTATAGTAGAGATAATAGTACAATTACTGCTTTTTGTTCATACCAAGCTATATTAAACTCAATTGGAAGTTCATTTATATCATCAAGGTTAAATGCTTCCTTTAGCTTAAGTGCTATAACTGCAAGTGAGTATGAATCATTGCATTGTCCAGCATCAAGTACTCTTGGAATTCCACCTATATCTCCAAGGTTCAGCTTATTATACTTGTACTTAGCACATCCTGCTGTTAGTATTACTGTATCCTTTGGAAGTGCCTCAGCAAAGTCTGTGTAGTAGCTTCTTGATTTTTGTCTTCCGTCACATCCAGCCATTACAAAGAATTTCTTTATAGCACCGCTTTTTACAGCTTCAATTACAGTATCTGCAAGTGAAAGAACTTGATTATGAGCAAAACCACCAACTATTTCACCTGTTTCAATTTCTGTTGGAGCAGGTAGAGTTTTAGCAAGTTCAATAATACTTGAGAAGTCTTTCTTTCCATTTTCATCCTTATCAATATGTTTACATCCATCGAACCCTGAAGCACCTGTTGTAAATAGTCTATCTTTATAAGAAGCCTTAGGAGGTACTATACAGTTAGTAGTCATTAGAATTGGTCCATTAAACTTTTCGAACTCTTCAGTTTGTTTCCACCATGCATTTCCATAGTTACCAGCAAGGTGACTATACTTTTTAAGTTCAGGATAGTAGTGAGCAGGTAACATTTCAGAGTGAGTATAAACGTCAACTCCTGTACCCTCTGTTTGTTCTAATAATTGAGCAAGGTCGTATAGATCATGTCCTGAAATAAGTATAGCAGGATTGCTTCTTGTTCCTATATTAACCTTTGTTATTTCAGGGTTACCGTAAGTTGATGTATTTGCAGTATCAAGTAGTGCCATACCATCTACCCCTACCTTACCTGTTTCAAGTGCAAGTGCTACTAAGTCTTCAGCGACATTTGTATTTAGAGTAGCTGCAAGTGCCTTTTGCATAAATGCATGAATATCTTCACTATCATGTCCAAGTTCTATTGCATGTTTCATATAAGCTGATAGACCCTTTACACCATAGATAACAAGTTCCTTAAGACTACGTAGGTCTTCATTAGATTCCTCAAGAATTCCAACATTAGGTGATTTAGCATCTATTTCTTCCTTAGATGAGCCTGTCCATAAAGCCGCTTCACTTAGTTCTTCATTACTTAATTGAGATAATAAAGAATCTTTAGCATTTACAGTTTCCTTTACTCTATTATAAAATACTTCTTCATCAAAGTTAGCATTTGTTATTGTTGAGAAAAGGTTAAGAACAACCATGTGGTTTATTTTAGTATCTATTTTAATTCCAAGTTTTCTAAGATTAGTAGTAACCTCAGAAAGACCCTTGGTTGTATAAATTAACATATCTTGAAGTCTTGCAAGTGAAGGAGTTTTACCACAAACACCTTTAATAGTACAACCACTGCAACCTACAGTTTCTTGACATTGAAAGCAAAACATATTATTATCCATAAGAACATCTCCTTTAAACGTTTTATTATCGTAGATTTAATATACTATATCTAAATCTAGAAGTATGTTGCTATAGCAACGAAAAACAAAATTTACTACAAAAATGGTTAAATTTATTAAGGTAGGTGTAGAGATGGATTTACAGGAAATAGTTAATATATTAGTTAAAGTAAATTTATTTAGAGGTATTGAAAGAGAAGAAATTTTAAAAATAATACCTTGTTTAGATTATAGAGTCAAATCCTTTGATAAGGGAGCTAATATATTTCAAGCAGGGGACACTGTAAATAATATAGGTATTGTATTAAGTGGATCCTGTGAAATTAGCAAGGAAAATGTAGCAGGAAATAAAATAATTGTTGCTATGTTAAGTAGTGAAGATATGTTCGCAGAGTCTATTGTTTGTAGAAAAAATAAAATTAGTCCTGTTAACGTTACTTCGATTGAGAATAGTAAAATAATTTTTATTTCATATGATAAGATTATTAGAAGTTGTGATAATTCATGTGGGTTTCATGTGAATTTGATTAACAATTTATTAGTTACAATAGCAGAAAAGAATTATATATTAAATAATAAAATAGATATACTACTATTGAAGAGTATGAGAGAAAAAATAGCTACATTTCTATTAAATAAACAAAAACAAACAGGGAGTTTTTCTTTTAATATTGAAATAAATAGAAATCAACTAGCTGAATATCTTAATGTTTGTAGAAGTGCTCTCTCAAGAGAACTTTCACGTATGAAAGAAGAAAATATAATAGACTTCTATAAGAATACCTTTAAGATTAAGGATATTGAAAGTCTTAAAAAAATAATTCAGTAGATAATAATAGATAATACTATATATGCAAAGAAAATCTAAGCTAATCATAATAAATGAGCATAAGGGCATTGTGAGAAAAAGTTAAGGGTTAACCTTAGCTTTTTCTATTTTTATAAAAAGGTATATAATTTAAAATAGATAAATATAATAGTGCGATTGCTGTGTTATAGAATATATCTATTTATAAGTTTTGAGAAATTGCAATGAAGCTTATTTATATAATAAAAGTAGAGGTAGAATATGATTAGAACAATAGATTATAAAAAAATAGATGATGATGAGATAAAGGATAGTTATGTTATTATCGATGTTAGAAGTCCTAAGGAGTTTAGGAGGGCAACTATACCAGGTGCAATAAATATACCTATTTTTAGTGATGAGGAAAGAGAAGAAATAGGAACAGTATATGTTAAAGACTCTGTTGAAAAAGCAAAACATCTTGGGGTAATTGCTGCTTCAAAAAAGCTTCCTGAAATATATGATAAAATTCAAAAGCTTCAAAGAAAATATAAAATGATTATATTCTTTTGTGAGAGGGGAGGTATGAGAAGTAGTTCCCTAGTATCTTTCTTATATACAGTTGGAATAAACTCCTTTAAGTTATTAGGTGGTTACAAAGCATATAGAGGATTTATTAATGAAAACTTACCTAGAAAAGTAGAACAAGTAAGATTTATAGTTTTGCATGGTAATACTGGTGTTGGTAAGACAAAACTTCTAAAAAGACTTAGTGAAGAGGGATTTGATATTTTAGACTTAGAAGGATGTGCAAATAATAGGGGATCACTGTTTGGTGATATAGGACTTGGAGATGAAAATTCTCAAAAATACTTCGAAAGCCTTGTTTATAACACATTAAAGAAGAGAAAAGGCAATATAGTTTTTGTTGAAGCCGAAAGTAAAAGGATTGGACATGTAATTATACCAGATTATATATACTCTTTAATGAAAAGTGGTAATCACATTAATATTAATGCTGACTTATCTTCAAGAGTAGCAAATATAATGGAGGATTACGTTCATAATAATGTAGATGAGCTAATTGAGCATATAGATAAGCTAAGTAAATATATAAGTTCTAAAAACATCGAGAAATATAAAAAAGAAATTTTAGATGGTAAGTATAAAGGTGTAATAGAGGAGCTTATGCTAAAATACTATGACCCCTTATATGAAAATAAGATTTATAATTATTCTTTAGAAGTAGATAATTCTAATATAGATTTCGCATGTAAACATATAAAAGCATGGATTAATAGTAGTTATAAGTAAAAATAGTTTATAAAATTTTTAGAGCTGCAAATGTGCAACTCTAAAAACTTTATCTGTATGAAAATATTAACCTTCAAAATCTACTTTAGTAAGTTTACCTTTTTCACCAATAGTTATTTTTGTAATTTTAGCTAATTTCTTTTCATCGTTTATTTTAGCACATTCTAGGACTTGATAAACCTTTGATGTGTCTTGATTGATTTTATAAACATCTCTAAGAATCTTTAGTATTGAATATGGATGGTCAGGGTCTTTAATGCTTATCATTGATGTGTTAGATATTTGAATTGTATCAGTTACAAGTTTTTCAAAATCTATATCCTTAAGATCTGGGATAATATAGTACTCAGCTTCATCGTTTAAGTCTTCAAATCCTTTTACTTGCTTTATTTTGAAGTTTGATTTAGCTACAGTACTTACTGTTGCCATTAGAGGAAGGATGCCCCAGCCTTTGTGTCCGGAAATAATAAAGGAATCTTTATTCATTATAGCTTCCTCAATGTATTTGCCATAGGCTTCGGTCATAAAATTTGTATCAACAAGCTTTTTTAACATTGGATTCATATCAATACCCCCTGATAACTATGTATTTAGAAATCTAATATATATATATTAGTATATACATATTATAAATATAATAACATTAATATGGAAAATATTCAAAGAATTTTAAATATTAAACTTATTTTATATTTAAAGTTGTTAAAAAAGAAACAAGCAGTTAAGGGAGTTAAACTTAACTGCTTGTTTTATTGTAAATATGATTTGGGGTAAAAAGTTTAAATGAATATGCAATCAGTATGGTTTTAAAGTCCATATACATGATTTGGCTTCAAAATAATAATAAAATTTTAAGGTGTGTTTTATGTGTAGTTAGTATGTTATTTATATGAAATATAAAATTTAAAAACACTCTTAATGTCTTTGACTACTTTTTACTATTTTCATAGCTTCAGCTACAGCCGTCATTACATCTGTCATTTTTTGATTATCAGCAAAGATTAATTTAGTCCATATATTGCCTTTATCTGAAGAAAAATATTTTGGGGGAAGCTTATTAAGTGAAAGAGCAATTACATCATTTTTACATTTTTCACATTTACAAAAATCTTTATCAGTATTCTCATTCCATAGTTTATCAACTAAGTCTTCAACTACATCTTCCATATAATTTTTTACCATTTAAATACCCATCCTTTTCGATTAGTAGTTTTATCCTAGTTATAATAATACTATATAATAACATTATTATAAAATATTTGCTTATATTGTAGTAAAAATATAAAAAGTATTATAATATAATATTTGTAAAAAAATTAATTTAATAGATTTATTATCCTGTAGAGGGTATGAAAGATTACTTTAAAATACCGATAAGCAAAGAAAAGAGTAAGGTGGGGTTTTGTATGTTAGATAATGTTATAATTACCGAGTTTATAAAGTTAATGCCACTTAATACAGTAAGAGAAGCTTTAAATTCACTAACAGAAAATAAAGTTAATGGAGCTCCAATTGTTGATAGTGAGGGGAAACTTGTAGGGATAATAGTTAAGGCAGATTTGTATAGATTTTTAATGGAAAAAGGACATTTTGATACATGTCCTTTAGAATGGGTTATGACAAAAAGTGTAATAACAGCTAAGGAAGATGAAAGTGAAATAAGCATTGCAAAAAAGCTTAGAGAAAATAATATAGTATCAATACCTGTTGTTGATGCTAACGATATTGTTAAAGGTATGGTTACTCTAGAGAGTATACTTGATAGCATAATAGATTCATATCAAAATAATTAGAACTTTTATATAAAGACTAGTATAGTCTAATCCCCCATGATAAAATAAATTGATTATCTAAATTAAGAATTGATTTAGAACAATTTTACAAGTTATAATAAAGATATTTGAAGATTTAATTTAGGGGAGGACTATCAATGACAAAAATACAGATGACGACTCCATTAGTTGAAATAGATGGAGATGAAATGACAAGAATAATATGGTCTAAAATTAAGGAACATCTTATTAGTCCATATGTTGATCTTAAAACAGAATATTATGATTTAGGTTTAGAACATAGAGACCAAACAGATGATAAGGTAACATTTGATGCTGCTGAAGCAATTAAAAAGTACGGTGTAGGAGTAAAGTGCGCGACAATAACTCCTAATGCAGCAAGAATAAAGGAATATAATCTTAAAGAAATGTGGAAAAGCCCTAATGGTACTATAAGAGCTATTCTTGATGGAACAGTATTTAGAAAGCCTATTATAGTGGAAAATATAAAGCCATATGTTCGTTCTTGGGAAAAGCCAATTACTATCGCAAGACATGCATATGGTGATATTTATAAAGCAGTAGAAGCTAAGGTAACAGATGGAGATGTAGCAGAACTTGTTGTAACTTCTAAAGATGGAGAAGTAATATCTAAGGAAACTATTCATAACTTTAAAGGTGATGGAATAGTTATGGGTATGCACAATACTAAGAAGTCTATTGAAAGTTTTGCAAGAGCTTGTTTTAACTATGCTCTAGGGGAAAAGGAAGACCTTTGGTTCTCAAGTAAGGACACTATTTCAAAGAAGTATGATCATACTTTTAAGGATATATTTGAAGAAATTTATGAAAATGAATATAAGAGTAAATTTAAGGAAACTGGAATAGAATATTTCTATACATTAATAGATGATGCAGTTGCAAGAGTTGTAAAGTCAAATGGAGGATTTATCTGGGCATGTAAAAACTACGACGGTGATGTTATGTCAGACTTAGTAGCCACAGCATTTGGTTCACTTGCAATGATGACTTCAGTCCTAGTTTCACCAGATGGATATTATGAATATGAAGCAGCTCATGGAACAGTACAAAGACATTACTATAAGCACCTAAAAGGTGAAGAAACTTCAACAAACTCAGTTGCAACAATTTTTGCTTGGAGTGGAGCTCTTAAGAAAAGAGGAGAACTAGATTCAAATAGTGATTTAGTTAAGTTTGGAGAAGTAATGGAAAAAGCTACAATAGCAACTATCGAAGAAGGTATAATGACAAAGGATCTTGCTATGATAGCACAGGGAGATGCTAAGTCAGTAAGTACTGAAGAATTTTTACTTGAAGTTAAAACTAGACTTGAAAAGTTAATAGCTTAATAAATAAAAACCCTACATAGAAAACTTTTATAAAAGTTTTTGTAGGGTTTTTATTATTTTGTATCAAATAACTTAGGATTTTTTAGATAAATAAGAACTAATATAATAGGGCCTATTGTACCATTAATAATATCCCACATAGTATCATCTAAACTACCACCTTGAGATTGCATTGAAAATAACTTATCACCAGAAAATTCAAATACTTCCCATAGGGCTGCCGCTGAAAGACCAAATATTATAATAAATATAGAGACAAAATATTTGTTTGAAGTCAAAACCTTTTTCTTATTATTAAATCTATCAAGAGTTAAGTATCCAAAAAATGTAATAATAAATCCAGACAGAAGGTGAGTAAAGTCATCCCACCTTGGGATAAGAATATAAAAGCTATTTAAGTGTCCAAGATACATCGTAAGAAAAATTAAAAATTGAATTGAAAACTTTAAAAACATAGAAGGATTAATGTCTGTAATCCTATATACTATGTTGATTAAAAATGTTGCTATAAGAGCCGAAGCGCTGTATAAAGCAAGTGGAAACTTGCCAGATGTTAAAAAATATATCCCTTGAACTATTAGGGCAATTCTAAACAAAGTAATAAATACTGTATAGTAGTTAAATTTAAAACTTTTCATTTTACCTCCATAACAAGAAGATTTATTAGGTTAAAGTTGATGATAATGATAGATACAATTGTGCCCTAATTTTAGGGCACAATTACTCCTAGATAACCTTTGATACTTCTTTGATTTTAGTAAGTTCATCTTCGTTGTCTATAAGTTCAAGTGCTTCTCCACCGTTAACAATACTAAACTTATAAACATCAATTTCAGAAGTATTATCCTCTGGGCTCATTAAAACGTAGTCGCTACCGTTTAGCGTAAGGAATTCCTTTGCAGTAAATTTAACAAGTTCACCATGCTCATTTCTAAAAGAATAAACTTTTCCCTTCATAACTAGACCTCCATAAGTAAAATTTCTTATTTATCTTATGTAAAGAATTAGTTTTTTATCCAAAGTTAATTAGTGTTTAATAAAAAACTCTTTATTTTTAATATTTATATTATATATGATATAATTTTTTTAAGGCTAACACAGAAGGTGGGAAATAAATGAATTTAATAACACTTGAAAGTATATCTAAAAGTTATTCAGAAAAAAAGTTAATTGAAAATATATCCCTAGGTATTAATGATGGGGATAAAATAGGAATTATAGGAGTAAATGGTACAGGAAAATCTACTCTTTTAAAGATAATAGCAGGTAAAATGGACTATGATGAAGGTAAAATAACTAAAGGAAGCAAGGTAAGGATAGAATATTTGTCTCAAAGTCCAGAATTTGAATTAAGTGATACTGTTTTAGGACAAGTATTTAGAGGTAATTCAGATGAAATGAAGCTTATTCGTGATTATGAATACTATCTAGAAAAGTCAAGAAACAACGAAGATGTAAGTGATAAGTTAATAGAAATTCAAGGAAAAATAGATGCGTTAAATCTTTGGGAAATGGAAAGTGAAGCAAAAAAGGTTTTAACTAAGCTCGGTATAAGCAATTTCAATGAAAAAATAATTAACTTATCAGGTGGTCAGAAAAAGAGAGTAGCACTTGCATCGGCTCTAATAACACCATGTGATATTTTAGTACTTGATGAGCCAACTAACCATATGGACAATGAAACTATTACATGGCTTGAGGAGTACTTAAATAGTAAACAAGGTGCTATTATTATGATTACCCATGACAGATATTTTCTAGATAGAGTTACTAATAGGATTATTGAACTTGATAGAGGTAACCTTTATAGCTATGAAGGAAATTACAGTGTATTTTTGGAAAAGAAGCTTGAAAGAATGGAAAATGAAAAGTCTAGAGAAGAAAAGAAGCAAAGTCTTATAAGAACTGAGTTAAAGTGGGTTAAAAGAGGAGCTAAGGCAAGAACAACAAAGCAAAAAGCTAGACTTCAAAGGTTTGATGAACTTGTAAGTAGCGTAGATGAAATAAGAAAAGAAACACTTGATATTTCTGTTGCATCATCTAGACTTGGAAAAAAAGTAATTGAAATTAATAATATATCTAAAAGTTATGGTGATAAAAAATTAATAGATGATTTTTCATATACTATACTTAGAAATGATAGAGTTGGAATAGTAGGTAACAATGGAATGGGAAAATCAACTTTAATGAAGATTCTAAATGGGGATTTGTCAGTTGATTCAGGAAGTATAGATAAAGGGGAAACAGTTAGAATAGGATACTTCTCCCAAGAAAGTGATCATATGGACGTAAATATGAGAGCAATCGACTATATTAAAGAAGCAGCAGAATTTATTGAAAATGCTGAAGGAGTTAGGATTTCTGCATCTCAAATGTGTGAAAGGTTCTTATTTGATGGCACCCTTCAATATACACATATAGGCAAGCTTTCAGGGGGAGAGAGAAGACGTCTATACCTTCTTAAAATACTTTCAATGGCGCCTAACTTACTTTTGCTAGATGAGCCAACAAATGACCTTGATATTGAAACACTAAAAATATTAGAGGAATACTTAGATGAATTTAATGGAGCTGTTATAGTAATATCCCATGATAGATACTTCCTTGATAGAATATGTGATAAAATATTTGCCTATGAAGGTAGGGGGTATATAAAACAATATCCAGGAAACTATAGTGATTATATTTTAAGAAAAGAAATAGAAAACATAAAAGAAGAAGCTAATAGTAAGGTAGTTGTAGAAAATAAAAGTGATAAAAACGATATAAAGACGCCAAAATCAAGTGACAAGAAATTGAAGTTCTCCTTTAAGGAACAAAGAGAATTTGACACAATTGATGAAGATATAGAAATGATAGAGGAGAAAATATCTAAAATAGAAAAAGAAATTGAGAATGCAGCCACGGATTATTCACTTCTTCAGGAGTTAATAGAAAAGAAAGAAAAGGAAGAAAAGCTTCTTGAAGAAAAATATGAAAGATGGGAATATTTAAACCAATTAAGTGAAGAAATTGAAAGAAATAAACTAGAAGCAAAAAAGAAATAATTATTAAAAATAGCATCAAAAAGTTTTTGATGCTATTTTTATTTTCATAAATCGGAAAATAAAACCTTAAAAATATAAAATAGTTCGCTATATGCTTTGGAAAATATTAAAAATCAATTTTTTTTAATAAATAATCAAAAAAACATAGAAAATTAAAGAAATATAGTATAAAATAAATTAGAAAGTAAATAATAAAGTAAATATTACATAATAGTTAAAAATATTATTAAATTTAAGGGGGAGAAATTAATGGCAAGAGCAGTTGGAACAACAGCAAGAGGACTTAGAGCTCCTATTATCAAAGAAGGAGATAACCTAGCTGAAATAGTAGTAAGTTCAGTAGTAAATGCTATAGAAGTTGAAGGAATAAAAGTTAATGACAAGGATGTAATTGGAGTTACTGAATCACTAGTGGCGAGAGCACAAGGTAACTATATTTCAATTCAAAACATTGCAGAAGATATCAAGTCAAAATTCGACGGAGAAATAGCAGTTTTATTCCCTATATTAAGTAGAAATAGATTTTCACTAATTCTTAAGTCAATAGCACTTAGTGGAAGAAAGATGCATCTATTCCTTAACTATCCATCAGATGAAGTTGGAAATCACTTAATGGATATTGACCTAATGGATGAAAAGGGAGTTAACCCTTACAAAGATGTATTAACAGAAGCTAAGTACAGAGAGTTATTTGGTGCAAAGGTTGAGCATCCTTTTACTGGAATTGACTATGTTCAAATGTATAGAGATATAGTTGAAGAAGTAGGTGGAGAAGTTGAAATTTACCTTGCAAATGATCCAAGAGAAGCTCTAAAGTATACAGATCAAATACTTGTTGCTAATATTCATGAAAGACATAGAACTAAGAGAATATTAAAGGCAGCTGGAGCTAAGGTTGTTTATGGACTAGATGATATAGCATCATCACCAGTTAACGGAAGTGGATATTCAGAATATGGTCTACTTGGTTCAAATAAGGCTACTGAAGAAACAGTTAAGCTTTTCCCAAGAGAAGGTGATGTATTCGTTAGAGAGGTTCAAGCAGCTCTTAAGGAAAAGACAGGAAAGAATATAGAAGTTATGATCTATGGAGATGGAGCATTTAAGGATCCAGTAGGTAAAATTTGGGAACTTGCAGATCCAATAGTATCACCAGGATTTACTGATGGATTAGTTGGAACTCCAAACGAAATCAAGCTTAAGTATATTGCTGATAATGATCTTAAGGATGTTGACTCAGCATCACTTGCTGATGAAATGATAAAGAAAATTAAAGAAAAAGAAAATAAAAAGGTTGCAGGTAATGAAGCACTTGGAACAACTCCAAGACAAATTACAGACCTTCTTGGAAGTCTTTGTGACCTTATAAGTGGTAGTGGAGATAAGGGAACACCTATAATCCTAATCCAAGGTTACTTTGATAACTACGCAACAGAATAATATAAATAATAAGAGGCTAAACCATTAGGATTAGCCTCTTATGTTATTTGAAAGTAACCTTTACTGATTGGATTCTTTTTTCATCTATTTCATAAACTTCAAATATAATTCCTCCAAATTCTTCTGAGAAATTATCACCTTCAGTTGGTATATTTCCTATTAAATTAAGAACAAATCCACCTATTGTGTCAGCTGTTTGAGATTCTAAATTAAGATCAAAGTACTCATTAAACTCATCTATAGGTAGTAATCCATCAACAATATAAGTATGGTCATCTATTTTTCTTATTTCACTTTTTTGTTCATCATATTCATCAAATATATTACCCATAACTTCTTCAATAATATCTTCTGTAGTTGCAATTCCTGAAAACCCACCATATTCATCTATTAGTATAGCCATATGGTTTTTAGTTTCTTGAAGTTCTTTAAAAAGATCATCTATATTTTTAGTTTCGGGAACAAAGTAAGGTATACGCATAATGCTTTTTATATCTATATTTTCAATTCCCGTATTAAGAAAAGCTTCAAATAAGTCTTTTATATATAAAATACCAATAATATTATCAGTATTATTTTCATAAACAGGAACCCGTGAGAATTTTTCTAAAGCAAGTGCCGTCGCTATATCTTTAATAGGAGTCTTTACATTAACTAAAAATACCTCAGTTCTAGGAGTCATAATTTCCTTTGCTATAGTATTATCAAAATCAAATATGCTATGAATCATTTCTTCTTCGGTATCATTAATAACTCCACTTTCTTTTCCCGAAAGAAGAACATATTTTATTTCTTCTCTAGAAAGTTTATCATTTGCATCAGTAGTTTTAAGTCCAAATAATCTAACAAGTAAATTAGTTGATACTGAAAGAAGCCTAACGAATGGAATTGTAAGTTTTGATATAAATAATATAGGTTTTACAGTAAACATTGCAATTGATTCTGAATTTTGAAGTGCTATCCTTTTAGGAAAAAGCTCTCCTAAAACTAATGTAATATATGAAATAGCAATAGTTATTACAACAAGTGAGATTTCAGAACTATAAGGAATGTTAAGGTTCTTAAGAAATCTAGAAAAATAACTAGATATACTAGTTGCTGCTGAAGCACTTGCAAAAAATCCTGCAAAAGTAATTCCAATTTGTATTGTAGCTAGAAAATTACTAGGCTCTTTTAGAAACTTTTGAAGAAGTAGAGCTTTTCTATTACCCTCTTCACTAAGAATGTTGATTTTATTCTTGTTAACAGATACTATAGCCATTTCTGCTGCCGAGAAAAATGCATTAATTAAGACAAGGATTAAAATAAACAAAATCTGTGGCAGTAAACTTATAATGGAACTATCGTCCAATTATATCTCCCCCTTAAATGATAGTTTTTCAGAGAATTGTATCATAGAGAGCTTAAAAAATCAAATTCATAGTATAAAATATATTGACTTTGTGGAATAAAGTGGTTAATATATACATATATTTCCTAGTAAACACATTGTTTAACTAATAAACAAAAATATAGTGAAATAATAAAGGTGACTAAATAAATTAGAGGCTTTATGTATTTTTCTAAGGTGAAATACCTTGGTTAATATACATAAAGCCTTTCTTTTTAAGGGGGAAGAATCTTATGGGAAAAAGAGTTAAACATATTGCTATTTATGGTAAAGGGGGTATAGGTAAGTCCACTACTACTTCTAACATAAGTGCAGCGCTTGCGGAAGCTGGTCATAGAGTTATTCAAATAGGGTGTGATCCTAAAAGTGATTCTACTAATACATTAAGAGGGGGAAATTATCTTCCAACGGTAATTGAAACTATAAGGGATGGTGAAGATGTAAATCTTCAAGATATATCAACAGTAGGATTTGGTGGAGTGCTATGCATAGAAGCTGGAGGTCCAGTTCCGGGAGTAGGATGTGCAGGAAGAGGAATAAATGCAGCGGTAAATTTACTCCAAGATCTTAATGTTTTTGAAGAGTTTGAAGCTGATTATGTACTTTATGATGTTTTGGGAGATGTTGTATGTGGAGGGTTTGCAGCACCAATTCGTGATGGAATAACAGATAGAGCCTTTGTTGTTAGCTCTTCGGATTTTATGGCAATATATGCAGCAAATAATTTATTTAAAGCTATTAATAAGTATGCTCCCTCTGGAGGTGCAAAACTTGGTGGAATTATAGCAAATGGATTATCAGCTGGATATTCAAAGGCACTTGTTGATGATTTTGCTGAAAAAACTTCTACTAAAACAGTTGGATATATACCTAGATCTTTGGTTGTATCTCAAAGTGAACTTTTAGGTAAGACAGTAATAGAGGCAAATCCAGGATCACCACATGCTGATATATACAGAAATCTAGCAAAATATATAGCTGAAAGTGATGATCTTGCAGTACCTAATCCATTAAATGTAACAGACCTTAGAAATTGGGCTAAGGATTGGGGAGATAGAATATATGATAACGAAACAGGAGTTGTTAAAGAGGGAGCATTTATATAGTAGGGGGATATAATATGAGCTTACTTAGAAATAAGTACCCTAAAATAAGAGAGAAAAGATTAAATACAATTAATTCTTATTTTGGTGATATTGATACTTTATTAAATGAAATAAAAGAAGAAAATCATAAGCAAAGGCTTAGAACATTTTCACAGGGTGAGGAGGATGAAATCATATATGCATTAGAATTTCTATCGACAATAGGAAATTCGATTTCCATAATCCATGGACCATCGGGATGTCTTGCATCAGGTATATCGAAATTTTCTAGAAATAGAGAAAATGTATGGTTTTCATCTAATATTTTAGAAAAGGATTCTATCTTAGGTGGAGATAGAAAGTTAAAAGAAACAATAAGGAAAGCATATAAAAAGTATACACCAGAGTTAATATTTATATTAACTACACCAGTTGTAGCTATAAATAATGATGATATTGAAGGAGTTATTAAGGAGTTAAGTGAAGAGGTAGAGGCTAAAATTATACCTATATATACAGATGGATTTAAATCAAAAATAGCAAGCTATGGATATGATTTAGCCTTTCATGGAATAGCTAAGTATCTTATTAATAATAGTGAGATAGGTGAAAAAGAAAGATATATAAATTTGATTTCTATATCTGAAGACCTTAGGGATGTTGAGGAGATTATATCACTAACTAAATCCTTAGGAGTAGAGGTGAATTTAATACCAAGGTTTTCAAATGCTAACTCCTTAAAGGCATCAGCTAATGCTTTATTTAGTATTGCATTAAATGAAAGTGAAGGTGAATATGTAGGAAGGGTTTTAGAAGAAGAATTTAATGTTCCATTTGTTAGAATTTCGAAGCCAATTGGCGTTAGTGGAATAGAGAATTATATTAAAGAATTATTAAAAAATGCAAATAGAATAATAGATCTTGATAATCTAACGCTACTTAATAAGTATAAGCATCTTGAGAGTAGGAAGATATTAAAAGGTTTTAAGGTTTATGTAAATACAAGTCAGTCAACTTCAATTGAAATTCTAACCATTATTAAAAACTTAGGAGGGGAAATTGTAGGGCTAACAGTAAAGGATATTAATCAAGATGATACTAAGTATTTAGAAAACATAAAAAGTTTTAATAATGAAATTAAAATTCATGTAGGAAACGGACAAGTTTTTGAAGAGATTAATATACTACAAAAACTAAGTCCTGATATTTATATATCTGATTCAAATAAAAGTAAAATTGAAAGTTATACATTAATTCCTAGTATTTCGCTAGATTTAGTTGGTAAGTATGGATATAGGGCTTTAGAAAGACTTATATCAACTATAAAGAGACAACTAAGCTATAACATCAAATATAAACAGGAAGAATTTATATATAAAAATGGATGGTTAAAGAAAAATCCAAACTGGTATGTAAAGCAGGAGGTGAAATAAATGACATATGTAGAGTCACCGCGTAATGGATGCTTTTTTCAAGGTGTTATAGAAACCTTATCCACAATTGAGGGGGTTATCCCAATTGTTCATTCAACAAAGGGATGTAGCATTCAAAGCTATCTTTCAGGAAGGGAGTTTCAGGGAGGGGATAAAATACATGCACTTGAAATTCCATCATCCAACATTACAGAAAAACATGTTGTGTTTGGAGGAACATCAAGGTTAAGAGAGCAGATAAAAAATACCTTACAAGTAGTTGATGGAAAGCTATATGTTGTAGTAACAGGATGTACTCCTGAGTTAGTAGGCGACGATGTCCTTTATATGGCAAAGGAGTCAAGAGATCAGGGGAATAATGTTATTCATATAAATGCTCCAGGGTTTAAAGGTAATAGTCAAAGTGGATATGAAATAGCAGGAATTGAGCTTTTAAATAATTTTAATAATACAAATGAAATAGTAGAGAAGAATAAAAATTTAGTTAATATATTTGGAATAGTTCCAAATTCAGATTTGTATTGGAGAGGTAGCTTAGAAAGCATAAAAGCCATACTAGAGGCTATAGGACTTAAGGTTAATACATTTTTAGGATTGCATGGAGGCTTAGATGAGTGGGAAAATGCATCAAAGGCTGCTTTAAATATTGTTTTGTCTCCTTGGGGACACTCTATTGCAAAACATTTAGAGGAAAGATACAATGTCCCATTTATAGATTTTGGTTATCTTCCTGTAGGTGAAGTTGATACTAAAGAGTTTATTCTAAAGGTAGCTTCTGAATTAAGCTTAGATACTCAGAAAGTTAAAGAATATACAGATTATGAGATTAAAAGAACAAGCTACTATACATTTTCAGCTATTAATATTTATAAAAAATATAGTGATAGGAAAAGGTTTTCTGTAGTAGGTAACTTTAGTACTGTTGTTGGGCTAACAAAGTTCCTTACAAAAGAAGTTGGAATAATACCTGAAAGGCTAATTGTTAGCGATATTATAGATACTAGTTTAAAAGAAAGATTATTAGAGTATTTAGCTGATTTATCAATTGACATAAGAGAAAATATTTATTTTTCAGATAACCTAGGACAGATACAAGACATACTAGGAGGATCTAATACTGAAATTATATTTGGAAGTTCTCTAGAGAAAAATGTATCAGAGGAATTATTTTCTCCGCTAGTTATAGTATCAACGCCATCATTAGAAGAAATATTTTTAAGTAAAAGCTATACAGGATTTAATGGAGGAATTAGTCTTTTAGAGGATTTAATAAATAAAGTTTATGTAACAGAAAATAAAGTAAGATTAAAGGCTGAAGAGGGAATTAGAAAGTTAGTAAGTCAATTTTAATATGTTTATTTATAAATAAATATTGGGGGGAAGATATATGGGAAGATTATTTACATCAGAATCCGTTACTGAGGGGCATCCAGATAAAATATGTGATCAAGTTTCAGATGCGATACTTGATGAAATTATTAAAGGAGATAAGAAAGCAAGGGTTGCTTGTGAAACCGTAGTTACAACTGGACAAGTTATAGTTGTTGGAGAAATATCAACAAAAACATATGTAGATATTCCAAAAATAGTTAGAAAAACTATTTCAGAAATAGGTTATACAAGGGCTAAATTTGGTTTTGATGCTGAAACATGTGCTGTTTTAACATCAATAGATGAACAATCACCTGACATTGCTGGAGGTGTAGATTCTTCTTTAGAAATTAGAGAAGGTGAAGATGAAGAGATATTAAGTACAGGTGCTGGTGATCAAGGAATGATGTTTGGATTTGCAACTAATGAAACGCCAGAGTATATTCCTCTTCCTATTTCCTTAGCACATAAACTATCAAGAAGACTTTCTGAGGTTAGAAAAGATGGGACTATTCCATATTTAAGACCAGATGGGAAAACACAGGTTACTGTTGAATATGAAGGGGATAGGCCAGTAAGAATAGATACTATTGTTGTATCAGCTCAGCATAGAGAAGATATAACAAATGAAAATCTTAAGGAAGATATAATTAATCATGTTATTAAAAATGTTATTGATGAAAATCTTTTAGATAGTAAAACAAAGTATTTTATAAATCCAACAGGAAGATTTGTAATTGGTGGACCACATGGAGATTCGGGGTTAACGGGAAGAAAAGTAATAGTTGATACCTATGGTGGATATGGAAGACATGGAGGAGGAGCATTTTCTGGAAAAGATCCGACTAAGGTGGATAGGTCAGGGGCCTATGCAGCAAGATGGATCGCAAAGAATCTAGTTGCTGCAGGTATAGCAGATAAGTTAGAGATAGAAATTGCCTATGCAATTGGTGTTGCAAAGCCTGTATCTATAACAGTTGATACATTTGGAACAGGAAAAATAAGTGATGAAGAAATAGTTGAAATTGTTGAAAATGAGTTTGATTTAACTCCTGATGCAATAATAAATGAATTAGATCTTTTAAGACCAATTTATAGACAAACAGCGGCTTATGGTCACTTTGGAAGAAGTGATATTAATCTTCCATGGGAGGAGCTTAACAAGGTTAATAATATTAGAAAATATCTAAAAGTAAATGGGGTGATTTAATGTCTTTAGATAAAAATTTCGTTGAGGAATATATAAATAAAGGTAAAACAATTGTGCTTGCAACAATAGGTAATAACTCTCCATCATTAAGAAGTTTAGGAGGATTCGTTGCAAGTGGATTAGATGTAATATTTGCTACATTAAGTACAAGTACGAAGGTTAAGGAAATTGAAGAGAACTCTAATGTTAGTGTGTTTTCCCAACACGAAAATCAAGAGCTAATAAATTTCTTCAATATAACTATAAAAGGTATAGCAAATAAAATAGAAGAAATTCAGGAAATAGAAACAGCATATGAGCTTTTAGTTAAGAGAAGTCCTCATCTAAAAAGTAAGATAGATTCTTTAGGAAAAGAAAGTTACACATTCTTTAAAGTAACACCAAAAATAATAAAACTACTTGATTTTTCCAGAAAGGAAAGTAATGAAAGACTAAAAGTTATTAATCTTTAAGTTCCTATTAGTATATAAAAAATAATGGAGGGGTTAGGTTTGAGTTATAAAGAAGAGTTAAAGGCTAAATTATATAAGGATTTAGAGCTAAAGTGTGATTTAGGATCTGAGGGTATATCATTTAAGAATCCAGATATATTTAAAAATCTAGATTTAGGTGGAGAGTATTTAGAGCAGGTTCATGTTTTGTTTGATTATAATACCGATTCCCATAAGGCATATGATCTTCCAGTAGCATTTTATACTCCACTAGGACTTGATGTTCAATTTAGGGCAAATAAGAAATCAAAATATTCTATAGACTATATTAATGGAGAGTTTATTTTATTTAATAATGGAGAAGAGCTTTTTCCATTAGAATTTGCTAAAAGACCTAACTATTATTCAAAGAAAACATCAGATGGAACAGATATGAGAACCGTTGCTATATATAATGGTCATGGTGTTGTTTTTGTTGCATATAGTAATGAATGTGCACTAAGGGATAAGGGGAAGGATTGCCTATTTTGCAACATAAATGCTACTAAGGATACCTATGGAGAGAATCAATGCATAAGTTGGAAGTATCCAAGGCAAATAGGTGAAACTGTAGCACAGGCTTATAGAGAAGGATCAAGGCATGTAACTATTAGTGGTGGATTTATTCCAGAGCGTAGAGAAGTAGACTATTATCTTGATGTTGCTGAAAGTATTAAGGAGTATACAGGTCTTGAGAATTTTAATGGGACAGCTTGCATAGGGGCTCCTACAGACCTTAGCGTCATTGAAAAATATAAGGAAGCAGGATTTAGTACTCTTGCTATAAATATAGAAGTTTGGAATGAGCATTTCTTTAGGGCTTACTGCCCAGGTAAGGAAGAACTTTGTGGTGGGCGTGACCACTGGATTAAGGCCTTAGAATATGCAGTTAAGGTATTTGGAAGAGGAAAGGTTAGATCTAATCTAGTAGGTGGACTTGAACCTAAGTCTGATACATTAGCTGGAATAGAATACCTTGCATCAAAGGGAGTAATAGCACTAGCTCCTGGATGGGTTCCTAATCCAGGGTCAGCCCTTGAGGGGCATAATTCACCAAACCCAGAGTGGCATTTAGATCTTGCTAAGAAAAATGCAGCAATTCTTAGAAAAAACGGTTACACATATGAGGAACTTTATAATGCATATGCAGCACCTGTAACACTTGTTCATGATATTTATAGGATTGAAGATGAACTTCTCCCTATATTTAGTGAAATAAAGGAAGAGGTTCTAGTATAAAAATTTTACATTAAAAACCCTGTGGTTTTATTAACTACAGGGTTTTTAGTATCTTTAAAGTTAGGATATATATACATCCTAAGGCTAGTGGTTTAAATGATTATAGCATAGGGGAATTTAAAAATTAAGTTCTTAATAGAAAAATATATTGACATTATGGAATAAAGTGGTTATTATATTAATATAATTCCTAGTAAACACATTGACTAACTAAGGAATGAGGTCGAGGAATAGCATATAAATATTAGCGGAGGAGTTTATATGGGTAGTTTGAAATTAAATTCTAGTGACTTAAAGAAAACAAACAATGTGACCAAGGTAGGTATAATGAAGCAAATAAATGATTACGTGGAAGATATATATGAAGGAAGTTTAACTATTGTTAAACAAGATGGTCATATAGTTCAATTTAACTTAAGTGAAAAATATAATTTTGGAGACTATCTTTGTTAATGCTAAGTTAATCGAAGAAAGAAAAAAAAGTAATATAATATCTAGTGATGAAACTAAATTTATTATTAACTTAGTTGAAAGTGTAAAATATGGCACTGTAACTATAAACCTAAGTTTAGGGAAAATCATTAGTATTGAAAAAGATGAAAAAATTAGAATAAAGTAATAAAGTTGACTAAAAAAATTAGAGGCTTTATGTAAATTGCTAAGAATATTATTCTCTTAGTAATTATACATAGAGCCTTTTTTTATAAGGAGGATAGTTTTCTAAAGCAAAAGATTCAGTGATTAACCATTTAAGGGGGAGATAGATTAGGGGTAAATATATAAAAGTAGTAAATGAAGAGTAGAAAATCAATAGAGTTAAATAAATTTAAAGGGGTGTATATATGATAAAGGGAAAAGGAAAAGTAAAAATTGGAGTTATTTTATTAAGTTTATCACTTACATTGGGGGTATTTACAGGATGTGCACCTAAAGATAAAAGTGAAAAGGTAAGTGAAACTCCTAAGAAACAGGTATTACTAAATGTGTCATATGATCCTACAAGAGAATTATATGCAGATTATAATAAAGCATTTGTAAAGCATTGGAAAGATAAGACAGGTAAAGATATAGAGGTGAATCAATCACATGGAGGTTCAGGAAAGCAAGCAAGAGCTGTACTAGATGGTCTTGAAGCAGATGTTGTAACATTAGCACTTGCATACGATATAGATTCAATTAATAAGAAAAAGCCTTTAATTAATAAGGATTGGCAAAAGAGTCTTCCAAATAACTCATCTCCGTATACTTCTACTATTGTATTTTTAGTTAAAAAGGGAAATCCAAAGGGAATAAAAGATTGGGATGATTTGGTAAAACCAGGTGTACAAGTTATAACACCAAACCCTAAAACCTCAGGTGGGGCTAGATGGAACTACTTAGCAGCATGGGGATATGCACTAGGAAAGAATAATAATGACGAAAATAAAGCTAAGGAATTTGTACAAAAACTTTATGGTAATGTTCCTGTTCTTGATTCAGGAGCAAGAGGTTCTACTACTACATTTGTTGAAAGAGGAGTAGGTGATGTTCTTATAGCTTGGGAAAATGAAGCTTATCTTGTTGAGAAAGAAATGGGTAAGGGGAAGTTTGATATAGTAACTCCAAGTGTTAGTATACTAGCAGAGCCACCAGTTGCAGTTGTTAATAAAGTTGCAGAGAAAAAAGGAACTAAGGAAGCTTCAACTGAATATCTAAAATATTTATATAGCGATGAAGGTCAAGAAATTGCTGCTAAGCATTATTATAGACCTACAAATGAAGCTATAGCTAAAAAATATGAATCACAATTTAAGCCTGTTAATCTATTTACAATAGATAAAGTTTTTGGTGGATGGAATAATGCTCAAAAGAAGCATTTCGATGATAATGGTATATTTGATCAAATTTATACAAAGAAATAATATAAAAGCCTTGTAGTCTTGTATCTACAGGGCTTTTTATTCATACAATTAACAATCAGTAATTTGAAAATTACACTAAATGTTTAATATGATATACTGATTAATATATTCTAACTTTATTTAGGGTTTAATTGATAGATTTAAATTTATTTTAGAATTCAATAGTAATTTTCAGATGAAAGGATTGTTTTAATGAGTAAGATATTAGTTTTAGCAGAAAAGCCTTCTGTGGCGAGAGATATAGGAAGAGTATTAAAGTGTAGTAAAAAAGGAAATGGGTATTTGGAAGGGGACAAATATATTGTAACATGGGCACTTGGTCATTTGGTTACTTTATCAGATCCTGAACAATATGATAATAAGTATAAGCAGTGGAATATAGAAGATGTTCCTATAATACCTAAGAGTTTTAAGTTTTCCCTTATTAAAACTACAATAAAGCAGTTTAATGCGGTAAAGGGTCAGCTTTCAAGGGATGATGTTAAAGAGATTGTCATAGCAACTGATGCAGGAAGAGAAGGGGAACTTGTTGCAAGACTTATACTATATAAAGCAGGAGTAAAAAAGCCAATTAAGCGTTTGTGGATATCATCTGTTACTGATAAGGCTATAAAGGAAGGGTTTTCTAAACTTCGCGATGGTAGAGAGTACAATAATCTATATGCATCTGCATTATCAAGAGCTGAGGCAGATTGGGTAGTTGGTATTAATGCAACGAGAACGCTTACATGTAAGTATAATGCACAACTTTCATGTGGAAGAGTACAAACACCAACACTTGCGATGGTATCTTACAGAGAAGATGAAATTAGAGATTTTAAACCAAAGAACTTTTATTCAATTGAAGCTGTAGCCAAGGGAGTAAAATTGAAATGGACAGACAAAAAATCTAAAGAAAATAGAAGTTTTAATGAAGATAAGATAGATAGTATAGTAGGTAATATAAAAGGCGAAAAACTTTATATAGAAGAAGTGAATAAAAAAGTTAAAAAGCTATATTCCCAAGGACTTTATGATTTAACTCAGCTTCAAAGAGATGCAAATAGAATATGGGGATATTCCGCTAAGGAAACTTTATCTATTATGCAAAAACTATATGAACAGCATAAGGTATTAACATATCCTAGAACAGATTCTAAGTACATATCAGATGATATAGTTGAAACTTTAAAGGATAGAGTTAAAGCATGTAGAAGTGTTAATCCAGATGCAGCTAAGGAAATATTAGCACTTGGTATTAAAGCTAACAAAAGCTTCGTAGATAATTCTAAGGTATCAGATCACCATGCTATAATTCCAACGGAAGAAGCTCCTGTTTGGAGAGATATTTCTGTAAAAGAGAGAAATATTTACGAGCTTGTTTCAAAAAGGTTTTTAGCAGCATTAATGAAGCCATGCGAATACGAGGAAGTTGTTATAGTAGGAAATATTAAAGGTGAAGAATTTAAGGCTAGGGGTAAGAAGGTTATCTATAATGGTTGGAAGGATGTTTATGACAATAATGAGGAAAATGAGGATGAAGAAAACCAAATAATAAATGGATTTAATAAAGGGGAAAGTATTAATATAGATAGTATTGAAAAGAAAGTAGGAAAAACTACACCTCCATCATTGTTAAATGAAGGAACTCTTTTAGCAGCTATGGAAAATCCATCAAAATATATGAAGAGTAATGATTCAAAAATTATAAAAACACTTGGAGAAACTGGTGGACTTGGAACAGTTGCTACTAGAGCAGATATAATAGAAAAGTTATTTTCTAGCTTCCTAATAGAAAAAAGAGGTAAGGATATAATAACTACATCTAAGGGAAGACAGCTATTAAAATTAGCTCCTAAAGAGTTAGTTTCACCTGAACTTACAGGTAGATGGGAGCAAAAGCTTCAAGAAATATCTAGGGGTAAATTAAATAAAGATAGCTTTATGGAAGAAATAATAGAATATACTAAGAGTATTGTTTCAGGTATTAAATCAAGTGAAGATAAGTATAGACATGATAATTTAAGTAGTGAAAAGTGTCCAGAATGTGGCAAGAACATGCTAAGCGTTAACACAAAAAAAGGAAGAAGTTTAGTATGCCAGGATAGAGAGTGTGGTCATAGACAAAGCGTTGCAATATTAACAAATGCAAGATGTCCAGATTGTAAGAAAAAGTTAGAGTTAAGAGGTAGCGGAGACGGAAAGATCTATGCATGTACAAATTTAAAATGTAACTTTAGAGAAAAAGAATCTATTTTTAAGAAAAGGTTTAACAAAAGTGATAAAGTAAATAAAAAAGAAGTACATAATATAATGGCAAAAATGAAAAAGGAAGCAGAACAGGATATAAACAATCCATTTGCTGAACTTTTAAAGGACTTTAATAAATAAATATGATTTTTTAGTTATTATGTATAGGATTTTGCAATAGGTCAATAATATTAAAGAAATAAAAATCATTTTCCTTTACCTCCATCCTAACCTAAAAATAATAAGCACTTAAACGCGAGTTTAAGTGCTTATTATTTTTTTGTATTAATTCATACTAATGTAGTGGGTAAAGGAGAAAGATATTTTTATTATGAAATATATAGAAATAATTTATGTATTAATAAATTTTAATTTATTAATAAGAGGGGGTAAGCCTTGTAAATAAGTGGTTTTGGAGAGTATGTTCTTTGCTTTAGTTTTATTTCAAATATGAATAAATTAATCATTTTTATAAAAAAATAGAAAAAAGTCGAAAAAAAACAGTTGATTTTTTTAAAAATGGTGAATAAAATATAATTAAACCTATAGAAGAAGTAGGAATTGGGAAGGAGGATTACAAATGAAAAGGCGAAAAAGCAAAATGAAATTTGGAATCATCATATTAAGTTTAATAGTTACAATAGGTTTATTTACAGGCTGTTCCTCTAAAGATGGTGAGACTTCAAAGAAAAAAACATTATTAAATGTATCCTATGATCCTACAAGGGAATTTTATACAGATTACAATGTAGCCTTTGCAAAACACTGGAAGGATAAAACAGGTGAAGAGGTAGAGGTGAACCAGTCACATGGAGGTTCAGGAAAGCAAGCAAGAGGTGTAGCAGATGGACTTAAAGCAGACGTTGTAACACTAGCACTTGCATACGATATAGATTCTATTAATAAAAAGAAACATTTGATTAATGAGGAATGGCAAAAGAGTCTTCCACATAACTCTTCTCCATATACTTCTACTATTGTATTTTTGGTTAGAAATGGAAATCCAAAGGGTATAAAGGATTGGGATGACCTTGTTAGACCAGGCGTAGAAGTTGTAACCCCAAACCCTAAGACATCAGGTGGAGCTAGATGGAATTACTTAGCAGCATGGGGATATGCTCTAAAAAAGAATAACAATGATGAAAATAAAGCTAAGGAATTTGTGAAAAAGTTATATAAAAACGTTCCTGTTCTTGATTCAGGGGCAAGAGGATCAACAACTACATTTATTGAAAGAGGTGTTGGTGATGTTCTTATAGCTTGGGAAAATGAAGCTTATCTTGTTCAAAAAGAGATGGGAGATAAGTTTGATATAGTAAATCCAAGTATAAGTATATTAACTGAACCGCCAGTTGCAGTTGTTGATAAAGTTGCAGAGAAAAAGGGAACTAAGAAAATCGCTACTGAATATTTAAAGTATTTATATAGTGATGAAGGTCAGGAAATAGCAGCAAAAAATTTCTATAGACCTGTAAATGAAAAAATAGCAAAGAAATATGAAAAACAATTTGGTAACATTAGTTTGTTTACAATAAATAAAGTTTTTGGTGGATGGAATAATGCTCAAAAGAAGCATTTTAATGATAATGGGGTATTTGACCAAATATACACGAATAAGTAGTATAAATGCCTTGTAGTTTCATGTACTACAAGGCATTAAATTTATTTGGTTTTCAAATTGTTTAAATTTTATAGGGTGGTGATTAAGGTTGAACACGGTAGTTAAGAAAAAAAATAATAAGTTATTAAAGGGGTATACCATTATACCTGGATTTGGATTAAGTTTAGGATTTACAGTAAGTTATATTAGTATATTAGTACTTTTACCTTTATCTATGATATTTATAAACTCTTTAAATATTGGGATGAGCGATATATTAAAAATTCTAAGTGAGCCTAGAGTAATTTCTGCCTTTAAGGTTAGTTTTTTAGCAGCTTTTTTAGCGGCGGGATTAAATGCAGTCTTTGGATTCTTAATAGCATGGGTAATTGTAAGGTATAATTTCTTTGGAAAGAAAATTATAGACTCACTAATAGACCTTCCATTTGCGCTTCCTACAGCAGTAGCAGGAATAACACTTACTACTCTTTATGCTCAAGATGGATGGATAGGAAAATACTTAAGCATATTTGGAATAAAAGTGTCCTTTACATTTTTAGGTATTGTTGTTGCTTTAAGTTTTATTAGTATTCCTTTTGTTGTAAGAACTGTACAACCTGTTATTGAGAATTTAGATAAAGAAGTAGAGGAAGCTGCACGAAGTCTTGGGTCTAATTCTTTTATAACTTTTGTTAAAGTAATAATTCCAGAGGTGTTTCCAGCTCTTTTAACAGGCTTTTCTTTAGCCTTTGCAAGAGCTGTTGGAGAGTACGGATCTGTTGTATTTATTTCAGGAAATATGCCTATGAAAACAGAAATAGCACCACTTATTATAATGACTAAAATGGAACAATACGATTATGAAGGTGCAACTGTAATTGCTGGAGCAATGCTTGTAATATCATTTGTAGCAATGCTTATAATCAATTTACTTCAGTGGTATACTTCATCTTATCACAAAGCTAGGTAGGAGGGATGAAAATGAGTACAAAGATAGAGATCAGAAATGAAAAAAACTACAATAAAAAACCTATTTTAAAGTTAGTAAAGGAGTACTTATCTTCTATTAGTATTGCTAAGATAACTTTAACTGCTATAGCACTTATTTATGTTTTTGCTGTGCTTATACTTCCTCTTGTAGCTGTTTTTGTTAAGGGGCTTGAAAAAGGATATAGTGTATATATAGCTTCAATAACAGATCCTATAGCACTAGATGCTATAAAGCTTACCTTAAAAGCTATTTTAATAGCAGTTCCTTTAAATACAGTTTTTGGTATAGTTGCTGCATGGTTAATTTCAAAGTTTGAATTTAAAGGTAAAAATATACTTATTACAATTATTGATATGCCATTTGCAATATCACCTGTTATTGCAGGGTTTGTATTTGTCTTGCTATTTAGTGACACCCATGGATTATTCGGTGAAATATTAACTAAATATGACATGCAAATAATATTTAATACTCCAGGAATAATTATTGCTACTGTATTTGTAACTTTCCCATTTGTTGCAAGAGAACTTATACCTATTATGCAGTCAAAGGGAAGTAGTGAAGAAGAAGCAGCTCTGACACTTGGAGCAAGCGGACTAAAAACATTTTTTAAAATAACTCTTCCAAATATAAAATGGGCTCTTTTGTATGGTGTAATATTAACCGCTGCAAGAGCAGCTGGAGAGTTTGGGGCGGTATCTGTAGTTTCAGGTCATATTAGAGGACTTACTACTACACTACCTTTACACATTGAAATTTTATATAATGAATATCAATTTTCAGCTGCATTCGCAGTTGCATCATTACTAACAATTATAGCGTTAATAAACTTAATAGCTAAAAGTGTTATTGAATGGAAGATTAAAAAAGAGTCAATTAATGAGGAAGTAGAATAGATAAAATAGTCTGTAGAGGTGATTGAAATGAGTATAAACGTTGTTGATATATCTAAAAACTTCGGAAATTTTAATGCACTAGATAATATAAATCTAGATGTTAAAACCGGAGAGCTTGTAGCCCTTCTTGGACCATCAGGTTCAGGAAAAACAACACTTTTAAGAATAATAGCAGGACTTGAAAATTCTGATGAAGGAAGTATATTTTTTAATGGAGAAGATAATACTTCAAAAAAAGTTCAAGAAAGAGAAGTTGGTTTTGTTTTTCAGCATTATGCACTTTTTAAGCATATGACTGTTGGAGATAATGTAGCCTTTGGATTAAGTATTAGACCAAAAAAGTTAAGACCAAGTAAGGAAGAGATAAATAATAAAGTAGATGAGCTTTTAGAGCTTATAAAGATGAAAGAGTTTAAAAACAGATACCCAGCTCAATTGTCAGGTGGACAAAGACAAAGAGTGGCACTTGCTAGAGCACTTGCGGTAGAGCCTAGAGTTCTTCTTCTTGATGAGCCATTTGGAGCACTTGATGCAAAGGTTAGAAAAGAACTAAGAAGATGGCTTAGACGTTTACATGATAACTATCCTATAACAAGTGTATTTGTAACACATGATCAGGAAGAGGCTATGGATGTTGCTGATAGAATAGTAATACTTAATAAAGGAAAAATAGAACAAGTAGGTACTCCTAAAGAAGTATATGAAAACCCTAGCAATCCTTTTGTATACGACTTCTTAGGGAATGTTAATCTATTCCATGGTAGAGTAAAGAATGGAAAGCTTAACATTGGGGAAGTGGAATATGACGCTCCAGAGTTTAAGGACGCTAAGGACTCAGATGCTGTAAGTTATGTAAGACCACATGACATTGAAATCACAAGGGAAAGTAGCGGAGAAGGAAGTATAAAGGCAGAGGTGTTCTTTATAAGAAGTGGCGGTAGTATAGTATATATAGAACTTAAAAGAAGTGATATAGGTGAATACTTAGAAGCTGAGGTATCAAGAGAAAAATTTAAGGAGCTTAATTTAAACATTGGAGATGAAGTATTCATAAAACCTAAAGATTTTAAGGTTTTTATTCCAGAAGATTATATAATATAAGAGCATATTTAATTATTGGGATTAGAGATAAGATTGGTTCTCTAATCCCTTTTATTTTTAGATGTTAGATTAGTTTGTTTAAGGATAATAGTTTATAACAATAAACTCAACTATATCATTTTGATTGTTCAAATAAAAATGTGGTAAAGAAGCATCAAAGTTTATAGAATCATCCTTTTGAAGTATATACTCCTCATTACTAGTCCTAAGGATTAGCTCTCCTTTTATAACAAAAATGTATTCTCTAGATTTTAATGAATGACCAGCTGAGGTGCTAGAAGAATTAGGAGAAAGTTCTGTTTTAAAAAATTCAAAGTTTCTATTTGGGTTATTTGTATAATAGCAATATACCTTGTAGACATCATTATTATCAAACTGTTCTTTGATACTACATTTGCGTACAACAACAGTATCATTACTAGGTTCATCAATTAATCTAGTATAAGGAACTTTAAGTCCAGTGGCTATTTTCCATATTGTATTAATAGTAGGATTTGATTCCCCTTTTTCAATTTGTGAAAGCATAACTTTACTTATTCCAGATAGCTCTGCTAATTGACCAAGACTTAAATTCCTCTCTTGTCTTAAAAATTTTAAATTATCAGCTATTATAATACTTAAATCCATATTATCTCCCTCTTACATTGACAAATATAGTTTACAAATGTAAAATATCATTAACAAAGTATAGTGAACTATTGTACATTATATTTTACAAATGTTTTTTCCATAAGGCAAGTAAAATACTGTACAATATTTATGATTTGAATGGAGGGTATTATGGATAAGGCTAAAGTTAGTTTAATAGCTGCCATGACATTGTTTGGAAGTATAGGGATTTTTGTAAGGAATATTAATGCTACTTCAAGTGAAATTGCATTGGCAAGAGGAGTTTTAGGAAGTCTATTCCTATTTCTAGTGGTTATTTTATCAAGGAAAAAGTTTTCCTGGGAAAAGGTACATAAAAATATATGGTTACTTGGGGGGTCTGGGATTGTTCTTGCTTTAAATTGGATTTTGTTATTTCAAGCATATAAATACACTACAATCTCAAATGCTACAATATGTTATTATTTTGCACCAATTATTGTTATGTTTTTATCTCCATTGATTTTAAAAGAGAGGCTGAATATTATAAAGGTTTTATGTATATTAGCAGCAATGGTAGGTATGTTTTGTATTGTAGGAGTTGGAGAAAGTGGGACAGGTGTGAATAACATACTTGGAATTGTTTATGGACTCTCAGCAGCTGCTATTTATGCCAGTATAATTATATTAAATAAATTCCTAAAGGATATATCAGGGATGGAAAGAACCTTGCCACAATTACTTATTTCATCAGTACTACTATTTATTTATTTAATATTTAGTGATGGAATAAATTTTAGTGGAATTAATAATGTGTCAATAGTATTATTGGTGATTTTAGGAGTAGTTCATACAGGGTTTGCATATTTGCTTTATTTTTCATCTGTAAACAAACTTAGTAGTCAAACAATTGCTACATTTAGCTATATTGACCCAATATCTGCGATTATAATGTCTAGTATATTTTTTGGTGAGGCAATGAGTTTATCACAAATAATAGGAGGCATTTTAATACTTGGTTCAACATTTGTATATGAGATTTATGGTACAAAACTCTTAAGATTAAAAAAGTCATAGAAGATAACTCTATTTTTGAATTCCTTTGATAAAAATTAAAAAATAGGCTATTGCTTAAATTAGCAGTAGCCTATTTTTGTTTAGTATGTGTATATTAATTGATGTAATAATAGAATTTTTTAATCAATAAAGTTTATATTAACTTAGTTGTCCATTCTTCACAGTTCCAAACATCAGTAACAACATCTTGATAAAATTCAGGTTCATGGCATATTATAAGAACGCTTCCCTTATATTCTTTAATAGCACGTTTTAGCTCATCCTTAGCATCAACATCAAGATGGTTTGTAGGCTCGTCTAGTATTAGGAAATTAGTTTCTCTATTAATAAGTTTACATAGACGCACCTTTGCCTGTTCCCCTCCGCTTAGTACCAATATTTTGCTTTCTATATGCTTTGTTGTAAGACCACACTTTGCAAGTGCTGCACGTATTTCGTATTGAGTATATGAAGGGAATTCAGCCCACAGCTCATCTATACAGCTATTATAGTTTCCTTCCTTAATTTCCTGTTCAAAGTATCCTAGGTGTAAATAGTCTCCAAGTTCCACAGATCCTGAAACTGAAGGAATCTCACCAAGTATACTTTTAAGTAAAGTAGTTTTTCCAAGACCATTAGCACCAACTAGTGCTATTTTTTGTCCTCTTTCCATTGTTAAATTAAGAGGTTTTGAAAGTGGTGAGTCATATCCTATTACTAGATCCTTAGTTGAAAATAGCATTTTTCCTGAGGCCCTAGCTATTTTAAAATGAAACTCTGGCTTTGGTTTTTCCTTTTGAAGTTCTATAACATCCATTTTATCAAGTTTTTTCTGTCTAGACATTGCCATATTTCTAGTTGAAACCCTAGCTTTATTTCTAGCAACGAAGTCTTTAAGTTCTGCAATTTCATCTTGTTGCTTTTTGTATGCTGCCTCTATTTGTTTTTGTTTAGCTTCGTAGATTCTCTTGAAGTCATCATAATTTCCAACATATCTTGTTAGTTCAGCATGTTCCATGTGATAAATAAGGTTAATAACGCTATTTAAAAATGGAATATCATGAGAAATAAGGATGAAGGCATTTTCATAATCAAGTAGATATCTTTTTAGCCATTCTATATGTTGTTCATCTAGGTAGTTAGTTGGCTCGTCAAGTAGAAGGATATCAGGTTTTTCAAGAAGAAGTTTAGCTAGAAGTACCTTTGTTCTTTGTCCACCACTAAGGTCATGTACATCTTTATCAAGTCCAATATCAACAAGCCCAAGACCCCTTGCTATTTCTTCAACT
Organism: Clostridium cylindrosporum DSM 605; assembly: GCF_001047375.1. Taxonomy (NCBI): domain Bacteria; kingdom Bacillati; phylum Bacillota; class Clostridia; order Eubacteriales; family Clostridiaceae; genus Clostridium; species Clostridium cylindrosporum. The sequence continues at coordinate 194,897 of NZ_LFVU01000028.1, read as the reverse complement.
TTTGTATCTATAACATAAAAGTCGTTATTAGTTAGTATGTCTTGAAGTGTACCTGTTTCCTCCATTAGCACCTCAAGTTCCTCAGGGGACACATCTCCCATTTTACCGTATAAATCATTTAGTTCATTTTCTATGTCAAATAGATACTTAAAAGCATTTTTAAGTACATCTCTAATAGTAAGTCCTTTTTCAAGGGTTGTATGTTGATCTAAGTAACCAACTCTAACATGCTTAGACCATTCTATACTTCCTTCATCAGGCTCAAGTTTTCCTGTGATTATATTCATAAATGTAGACTTTCCTTCGCCATTTGCTCCAATAAGTCCTATATGTTCTCCTTTAAGAAGACGAAAAGAAACGTTATTAAGGATAGCCCTATCACCAAATCCATGATTTAAGTTTTTTACTGTTAGTATACTCATGTTAAATAATCCTCACTTTATAATGTAATTAAGAAAATATACATAATGAATTATATAGTAGTTTAGTAATGAATACAATTCTATAAATATAAGTAAAGGGTAAGTTTACTTTAAGAAAATATTAGGTTATCATAGGAAAGTATGTTACAAAGTTTATAAAATATAGTATAATTTTGTATAATTAAGGAGGCTGGAGGCGAGGAAAAATGGAAAATTATATCCTTGTAGTCGAGGACAATAAGGAAATAGCATTAGCTATTAAAGACTATCTAGAGAAAAATAGCGTTAGCGTTCTATGGGCATCTACTGGGCTAGAAGGTATGGAAGAATTTAATAAAAATAGAAGTAAAATAGAACTTGCTATAATTGATATTATGCTTCCTGAAATGGATGGATTTGAGCTTTGTAAAAACATAAGGCTTAAAAGTGACATTCCAATAATTATATTAAGTGCTAGATTTGAAGAAAAAGATAAAGTTAAAGGTTTTGAAATTGGAGCAGATGATTATTTGACAAAACCTTTTAGTTTAGTAGAACTTAAAGCAAGAATTGATTCTCAAATTAGGAGGTATAAAAGGTATATTGGTGAGAAGGAAAAGTATGATTATATTGAGTATAATGGAGGGCTTATCATTTATCCTGAAGTAAGAGAAGTTAGGGTGGATGGAAAGTATGTATCATTAACCTCTAAGGAATATGATTTGCTTCTTTTATTTTGTAAAAACCCTTCAAGGATTTTTACAAAAAAAGAGTTTTATGAAAGTGTTTGGGGAGAAGCGGATGTGTATGGCAATAATACTGTTTCAGTTCATATAAAGTCATTAAGAGAGAAGATAATGGATGACCTTAAAAATCCTAAATACATAAAGACTATTTGGGGAAGTGGATATACATTTATAGGAGAGAAAAAGTCATGAAAATAAAAACTTGGATGGCTATTTTCTATATAATTATTATAATCATACCTATTTTAACTGCCTTTTCTCTTTATGCCATGGTTAAAAAAGAATCAGAAATAGAGGAACATAGGGTCTCGATTAATAATGTCAAAAGGTTTGAAAAATATGAAGACATTTTAAATAATCCAAAGCTTTATAAAGAGGGAAGTAAAATAAATATTAAAATAGATGAAAGTGATAAAAAAGACATACTAATAGAATTATATTCAAATAATGGTGTTTTAATTTACTCATCAAAAAATAAGTTAACTCTAGGACAAAGAATTAGTAATAATGCTTTATATAAAGGTCTTTATTATATGCGAAGAAGTGATAAAAAAAATACAATTAAAAAGCCTGTTTTTGTTGGAGAAGAGGTTGTTGGAATTTATAAAATAACATTAAGAAGTAGTTATGCATTAGAATACACAAGGAAAACCTTTAATATGGCTATTCTAGCCTTCTCTGCTGTAACTTTACTAATAATCGGAATTATATCTAAGATAATAAATAATAAAATTATTGATCCAATAAAAGACTTAACATTTGCTATGAGAGAATTTGGCGAGGGAAAAGACATAAACATAAGGTGTTCTTCTAAGGATGAAATAGGAATGCTTGTTAATGGTTTTAATAAAATGAAAGCGGAATTATTAGAAAAAAACAAGTTGATTCAAAAGGAACAAAACGCTAGAGAATATATGGTTGCTGCTATATCCCACGATTTAAAAACACCACTAACTTCAATAAGAGTATATACTGAACTTCTTTCAGGAGATACAAGTGCAAGATCTAGAAATAAATATACAGAAGTAATTTTAGATAGATGTGATTATATGAAGGGTATGATAGATGACTTATTAATGTATACAGTATTAACCTCAAGTTATTCAAAGAAATTTGTAAAAGTTGAAGGCGAAGAGTTTTTTGATATGTTATTTGACGGCTATGATAATATGTGTACTTTAAAGGGGATAAATTTTAACTCCTACATAGGGTGTAGTGGAGAATATAGAGTTAATGTAAATGAAATGATAAGGGTTATAGATAATCTTGTAAGTAATGCAATAAATAATACTGAGGCAGGTAAAAATATATGGGTTGGAGCTTTCTCAAAGCACTATTCTTTAAAGGACTGGATTGATTGGGAATTTAGAGAAGAAATAAATGAACTTAAGCAAAATGGAGTAGTTATTGTAGTAAAAAACGAAGGTGAGTATATTGGTAGTGAAGAGGCTAGGAATATATTTAAACCATTTTACAAATATGACCAGTCAAGACAATCCTCTGGAGGAACAGGACTTGGGCTTAGTATAGTAAAGCTCATTATTGAGCAGCATGGAGGAATTATAAGATTATTTTCAAAAAAAGGTATTGGAAATTTATTTGTCTGCTTCTTAGAGTCTGTAAAAGAGTAGAACAAAAGTACCTAGTAACTAGGTACTTATATTATTGCAAAATTTCAAAATATTTGTTTTATAATAATACTAAATTATTTTTATTTAAATAGTGTTTCCTAATTTGAATTTAAAAGTCCCAAAACTCTAAGGGCTATAGAAGTACTTTCAATAAACTTTATGTTAGAGTCTTCCATATGAAGAATAGATTTAATTTTTTTTATTCTATATCTAATTGTATTTTCATGTTGAAACAAATCTTCAGCTACTTTTTTATAATTTCCGTCGTAAAAAATATATGATTCCAAGGTATGATAAAGCTCAGAATGATTTTCCTTATCATAATTTTTTATAGGTTCGATTATTTTTTTTGAGAAATTTAAAAGCTCCTTTGAACTAACAGATTGTGATAAGATGTTTGTGAGCTCATCCTGAGTAAGTGCATAACTATTACTTTGGAGTAGCATAGATAGATCCCCCTTTTCCCTTAGTGATATATTGTAAAATTTTAAACACTCCCTAGTTCCATTATACACATCTTTGTGAAATTTATAAATGTAAAAAGTGGAAAAACGCCCCAGCTTTTAGTAATAAATATATAAAAATTAATATTTTTTAATAAATTTACTATTTATCTTAAATGATATTTTATTATATTAAAATGAAATATCTCTAAAACTTGATATAATCACAACTTTTGTATAGAATGAATAAAGAGATATAATTATCAAAAACATACTAAAGTGTGCCTGTAGGCAGGAGGGATATAGTTGAAAGAACACAGTACGGATAATAATTCTAAGAGTACTATTATTAGGGTTATAAAAATAGTAGGGGAAGAATCTGAAAAAGAGGAGAATTCTAAAGCAAGAGCTATACTTTCTATTGAAGGTAGTTTGATAAACATCCTTAGTAAAAAACTACAGGTATATCTAAATGATAACCAATTAAGTGGTGGAATAATGGATATTAGTACAAGTGAATTTGAATTTGAATTGGTACAAAAGAATGATAAGCATGATGAGGATGAGGAAGTAAAAGCAGCAGCATCTCATATGCTAAGCTTTATAGAATTTTTAAGAGAAGATTATAACGTTGATATAGAAAATAACTTTGACGGATTAGAAGTAACTGCAGATGAACTTGCAAAGCTTCTTAAAACTACATAAACCTAAGGAAATAGACCTATAAGAACTTTTGCTTATAGGTCTATTTCTTATAATTTATTTAGAAAAAATTATTGACAATATGTGGATTTGAGTGTAAACTTGTACTAAACCTATTGAATTAGTAGGGAATGGCATAGATAGATTTGTGACTTTAGGTTAATAATATATTTTTAATTTATTTTATTGCCTAGTAAAAATATAGGAAATATAGTGTATGCTATAACATATAATATAGTAAAAGGGGATGAGTTTGTTGGAAGAAAAGTGTTTAAATATAGAATCGAAAGTTGTACATGGACATAGTATGTTTGATCCCCTAACAGGAGCCATAACTACACCGATATATCAAAGTGCAACATTTAGGCATCCAGGGCTTTATGAGACAACAGGATACGATTACTCAAGACTACAAAACCCAACGAGGGAGGAGCTTGAAAAAACAATCGCATCTCTTGAAAATGGGAAGCATGGATTTGCATTCTCAAGTGGAATGGCCGCAATAACAACCTTAATAAAACTATTTAATCCAGGAGAGCATATAATTTTATCCGATGATTTATATGGTGGAACATATAGAATATGTGAAGAAATATATAAGAGATATGGACTTGAATTTGAATATGTAGATACTAGTAGTATAGATAATCTAAAGGCGGCAATAAAAAGTAATACAAAGGGAGCATTTATAGAAACTCCTACAAACCCTATGATGAAGGTAACTGATATTAGGGAAGCATCTAAAATATGTAAAGAGTCTGGGGTTCTTCTAATAATAGATAATACCTTCCTAACACCTTACTTTCAAAGACCACTAGAGCTAGGGGCTGATGTAGTAGTACATAGTGCAACTAAATATTTAGGAGGGCACAATGATACTCTTTGTGGACTTGCAGTGGTTAATAATGATGAGTTAGCAGAGGAAATTAAACTAATTCATAAATCAGAAGGTGCTGTGGTTTCACCATTTGACTGTTATCTTATTATTAGGGGAATAAAAACTCTAGCTGTTAGACTAGAAAGACATGAGGAAAATGCAAAGCTTGTCGCAGAATTTCTTAAAAATCATGAAAGTGTGGACAAGATATATTATACAGGAGACACTGATAATCCATACTATGATGTGATGAAAAAACAATCAAGTGGATTTGGAGCAATGATAAGCTTTACTGTAAAGAAAGTTGAAACAGTTGAAAAGGTATTAAAAAGTGTTAAGCTAATAACTTTTGCTGAAAGTCTTGGAGGAGTAGAATCTCTAATCACTTATCCAGTTGTTCAAACCCATGGTGCAATTCCTGAGGAAATTAGAAATGCAATAGGGGTAACTGATAAACTTTTAAGACTTTCTGTTGGAATAGAAAATGTAAATGATATTATAAGTGACTTAAATCAGGCACTTATATAGAGAATCTTAATATAAAGATTAGACTTATAATTTAATAATAAGGATGTGGTTAAATGAAGTTTGGTACAAAACTTTTGCATGGAGAATACACAATAGATAAAACTACAGGTGCACTTAGTGTTCCAATATATCAAACTTCAACTTATCATCAAGAAAATATAGAAAGTCTTGGAGAATATACATACTCAAGGTCAGAAAATCCTACAAGAAAAGCACTTGAAGGTACAATTGCTTCTCTTGAGGGGGGAGAGTATGGATATGCCTTTTCCTCAGGAATCGCAGCTGCTGCATCTATAATTTCTATATTTTCAGCAGGTGATCACCTAATATTTGCTGATGATTTGTATGGAGGGACATATAGATTAGCGTCTTCAATTTTTAATAGATATGGAATTGAATTTAGTTTTGTTGATGCTGGTAACTTAAATAACATTAAAGAAGCTATAAAGCAAAACACAAAGGCTATATTCTTAGAAACACCTTCAAATCCTTTATTAAAGATTACAGACTTAAAGGGAGCTATAAAAATAGCTAAAGAAAATAATTTAATAACTGTTGTTGATAACACATTTATGTCACCATACCTTCAAAGACCATTAGAACTTGGTGCAGATATAGTATGGCACAGTGGAACAAAGTTTTTAGCAGGACATAGTGATGTTGTAGCAGGACTTGTAGTTACTAGTAATAAAGATCTTGCAGACAGAATATATTATATTCAAAATGGATTTGGATCTATACTTGGACCGCAGGATTCATGGCTTACATTAAGAGGCATAAAAACATTAAAAGCAAGACTGGATATACAGCAGTCAAATGCAATTAAAATTGCAAACTTTTTAGAGTCCCATAAAAATGTTAATAAGGTATATTATCCAGGATTAGATTCACACGAGGGTAAAGGCATTCATTTAGGTCAAAGTTTTGGTCCAGGAGCAGTTCTTTCCTTTGAAGCAAAGGATTATTTAAAAGCTAAAAGCTTTATGGATAAGATAAAATATGCTGCAGTAGCTGTAAGTCTTGGTGGCGTAGAAACAATAATTTCTTATCCAGCGAAAATGTCACATGCTGCTATGCCAAGTGATGAAAGAGAGAAAAGAGGAATAAAGGATAGCTTGATTAGAGTATCCTTAGGTATAGAAGATGTGGAAGATATAATCAATGACTTTAGTAAAGCATTAGAATAGATGCAGGTTAATTCCTAGTTAACCTATAGGATAATTTAAAAATGGGGGGATTAATAATGACAAAGATTGCAAAGAATTTTACAGAACTAATAGGAAATACACCTTTACTAGAAACGGTAAATTATAATAAGGCAAAGGATGTTAAAGCTACAATACTTGCTAAGCTTGAGTATTTTAATCCAGCAGGAAGTGTTAAGGATAGAATTGCTTATGCAATGGTAGAAGATGCTGAGAAAAAAGGCGAGTTAAAGGAAGGAAGCACTATAATTGAAGCAACAAGTGGTAATACAGGTATAGCACTTGCAGCAATAGCGGCTGCTAAGGGATACAAGATAATACTAACTATGCCTGATACAATGAGTATAGAAAGAAGAAATCTTCTTAAAGCTTTAGGTGCAGAGATTGTTTTAACTGAAGGTAAAAAGGGAATGAAGGGATCAATTGAAAAGGCTATTGAATTAAGCCAAATAGTTGAAAATAGCATTATTCTAAGCCAGTTTGATAATCTTGCAAATCCTGAGATACACAGAAAAACTACTGCAGAAGAAATTCTAAGGGATACAGATGGTAAAGTAGATATAGTTGTTGCAGGAGTTGGAACTGGAGGAACTATTACTGGTGTAGGTGAAGTTCTAAAGGCAAAAAATAAAGATATCAAAATAATTGCAGTTGAACCATTTGATTCACCAGTATTATCAGGAGGAAATCCATCACCTCATAAGATTCAAGGAATTGGGGCAGGATTTATTCCAAGAGTTATTAATACATCTATAATTGATGAAATATTTAAAGTTAAAAATGAAGAAGCATTTGAAGGAGCAAGAGATCTTGCAAAGGCTGAGGGTGTACTAGTTGGAATTTCTTCAGGAGCAGCATTATTTGCAGCTACAGAAATTGCAAAGAGAGAAGAAAATAAAGGTAAAACTATAGTAGTTATACTTCCAGATACTGGTGAGAGATACTTATCAACAGTACTATTCCAATCAGAAGAAGCTTAATAATATAAAAAAGACTAACAGTTTTTATAATTGTTAGTCTTTTTATTTGTGCTTTATTATTAAGATGATTATAATTGAAAATGATTAAAGAAAATTAAGGAGACGAAATGAGTAAGTATTTAACAGAGAAGAAATGGATAATAGTTATAGCTATTATATGTTCAATTTTATGGGGAAGTGCCTTTCCAGTACTTAAGATTAGTTATCTTGAAATGGGAATAGAAGCAGATACATGGGCAAAAATTCTACTCGCAGGAATGAGGTTTTTCTTAGCATCAGCAATTATATTTGTAATTTTGAAGTTATTTATAAAGGAGCCTTTAGCTGTTAGTTTAAAGGAATTAAAAAGGTTTAGTATTTTAGGAATATTTCAAACAGCAGGACTGTATTTGTTTTTTTATATTGGTTTGTCAAATACATCAGGAGTTAAAGGTGCTATATTATCCTCTGCAGAAAATTTCTTTGTAGTAATATTAGCACACTACATATATAAAAATGATAGAATAACAAATAGCAAAATTTTAGGCTTAGCTCTAGGATTCTTAGGAATAATATTTGCAAATTGGGGTAGGGAAATAGGATTTGAATTTAGTTTGATTGGTGAAGGATTTATGATTATATCTACAGTTTCAGGGGCTATTGCAACCATACTTTGCAAAGAAATTTGTAAGGATATACATCCATTTGTAGTAAATGCCTATCAGATGATGATAGGTTCATTGATTTTAATCATATTAGGTATTGTGTTTAAAGGTTATGAAGTAATGGTGTTTACACTACTATCTATTGGACTTTTAGCATATTCTGCACTATTATCATCAATAGCATTTTCCCTTTGGTTCGCCTTGCTTAAATATAACAAAGCAGGCGAAATTACAATATATAGATTTGTTATTCCAGTAGCAGGGGTAATACTTTCAGCTATGTTCATACCAGGTGAAATATTTAACTTATATATTATTATTTCCTTAGTTTGCGTTGCCTTTGGTGTTGCAAGTGTAAATAGAATTAAATCATAACTAAAATGTTAGCCTTAAATTTTAAGGCTAACATTTTTTAATATACTTAAAGTGAGATATACTTATAAAGTAAATTCCCCATTTTCGAATATTGTAATGCTTTCATTAGAGTAAGTAGTAACATTTATTTTAAGGTCCTTAGATCCTACCATAAAGTCCTCATGTGATATTGAAACATTGGCCCCAAGGGATAAAAGTTCATCATCACTTAGCTTGTCACCATTTTTAATGTTGGTTGGATAGCAGCTTCCAAGTGCAAAATGACAAGAGGCATTTTCATCAAATAATGTGGAGTAGAACACAATATCACAGGAGTTGATTGGTGATGAATAGGGAACAAGTGCTACTTCACCTAAGTATGATGATCCTTTATCTATAGAAAGTAAACTCTTTAGTATATTTTCGCCGCTTTTGGCACTAAAGCTAACTACCTTACCTTTTTCAAATGTAAGGGAAAAGTCTTCAATTAGACTACCACGGTAGTTAAGAGGCATTGTACTTTTTACTGTTCCATTAACAGATTCTCTTAGAGGCACAGTAAATACCTCCTCTGTTGGAATGTTGGCTACGAAATATACTTCCTTTTGACTATTTTCTCCTCCTCCTTGCCAAATTGCATCCTTTGGAAGGGTTAGGGTTAAATCTATAGTAGATGATTTGTAATGCATTGTTTTTATATGTAAATTATTTAGATGCTTTACTCTATTTTCAAGGATTTCAAGGTGTTTATCCCATTCTTTTATAGGGTCATTTGTATCTACTTTAGTAATTTTAAATATTGTGTCATATAATTTTTCAAGTGCCTCCTTTTCTGCAATGTCCGGGAATACTTTTGTAGCCCATTTTATTGATGGAATTTGTGCTACGCACCATGTTGCCTTAGAGGCTGAAACATAGTCATCATGATTTTTAAGCGCAGTGCCAGCAGCTTTAGAGGAAGTTGATATTTTTATAGGGTCAATGCCTACTAAAAGATCAGGATCTGGACTTTTTACATAAAGGTATGCTGCATTTTCTCTGTCTGATGTTTCAAACATAGAAACTAAAAATTCAGGGAAAAAGCTTAAATAGGAATCTTCGCATTCTTCATATCTTAATCTTACAGCCTCGTCACATTGCCAATTGATATGTACATATTTTGCCCCTTCTCTATAGGCTTCTCTAGAAATGTCTAATGCGAAATCTTTATGTTCAATTGATGTAGTTAATATGAGAATTTGACCTTTTTGAATGTTTACACCTTTTTTTACAAGTAACTTTGCATAATTACTTAATTTTTCTTTAAATGTTAGCATACTTATCCTCCTTGGAATTTCTTTTCATGAATTTCAGAATAACTAAAATTATTACAATAAATAAAACACTTAAAGTAATAAAAATTTTGCCTACATTAGCTGCATGGGCAAGAAAAAAATCTTCAGGCATGATATTGATGATAATACTAGTACTTTCATCTAGAAGCCAATAGTCATTGGAAAAAAGCAGTTTATGAAATACTATAAAACTTTCACTAAAGTTAATAAATGCAAAATATAAAAATAAAAATATTATTATTGTAGTATAAATAAAGTATTTGATGCTTTTTCCTAAAAGCGAATATATTGATTTAGTTTTCTTTATATACATAAATGTTGATATTAATATTAGCAATATACATAAAATTAAAATGTATTTTGAAGTAAGGAATAGATTTTTAACATCCTTCATATGTATTATTTCTTCATTTGTAAAATATCCTTTTCGATTAAGGTTTGAAAAGTCATTTTTTAAATATCCAATTACCTCATCAGCTATAATTTCAGGGCTTATATTTCTTTGTTTTACCATTTCATTAGAGTATATATTGTTTAACTTAAATTGTGTAATGTAAAAGTTTTTATTATAGGCTGATGAAAATATTGATACTATTAATATGGTAAAAAATATAGAAATTGATATAATAATAGGAAATAGCTTTTTCATAATGCCTCCTTTAAATTTAATTTGTTTTAATTTATTATATCATTTTAAGTATAACAGAGTTAGGAAAAGCATAGGGAGAAAACTAATTTCATTAATTAGTTTAAAATAATGAAAGGTGATAGTAAAAATAATGATAGATAAAATTGATTTGAAAAATAGTATTAGTGAAATAGAAAAGGAATTAGAGGGTAAAAAGAAGGTCTCAAACGCTATAAGTTTTATAAGACTTATAGTAGCCGTAATAATAATAGTATATGCAGTAAAATCGCTAAGTGGAGGAATTAAGCCTCTAGAGGGACTTTTTGCAATTAGTGGGATATTATTATTTATTGTATTTGTTGTTATGCACTTAAAAGTAAAATATCATGAAAGGTACCTAAATTCTAAGATTGAAGTATTAAATGAATATATAGAAAGATTAGAAGGAAAATGGGTTCAATTTAATGATTTTGGAGAAGATGCAATAAATAAGGACCATTCATATTCAAGTGACTTAGATATATTTGGAAAAGGATCATTGTTTCAATTGATAAATACTACGAAAACTTTTTTAGGGAGACTTCATTTAGTTAATACTTTAAAAGGGAATTATGATTTTGAAAAATTAGGTATAAAGCAAGAGGCTGTTAAAGAGTTAAGTTCAAAGCTTGACTTTGATATAGAACTTCAAACGCTTGGATCACTTAATTTAGATCAGGACAAAGATCCTAAATTTCTTATTGACTATGCTGAAAGTAGAGAATGTATTCATAATAATAAGGTCTTTAAATTTATAATATATTCTTTACCTGTTATTTTAATAGTTTTTGCATTTTTATCATATCTCACATTATCAAAGATTTTTTTTAATATAACATTTGTAGCTCTTATTATTAATATAGCACTAAATGGATACTTCCTTATTAAAGGATACAGGGGATTTTCTAAGGTAAGTCCTTTTAAGAAAAATATTAAAGCATACCTAAATATTATACAGTTAATAGAAAAGGCCGAATTTAAAGGAGATTATCTAAAAGAGATTCAATTCACTTTTAAAAAAGATTTGTTAGGGAGTAAGGTTATAGGCAAGTTAGAAAGTATAGTTAACTGCATAGATTTGCGTTACAATGCGATAGCTTATTTTATACTTAATATAATTTTTTTATGGGATTATCAATGTATGTTTTCACTTGAAGATTTTAAGGTAAGGTATGGTAACAAAATAGGAGAATATCTTAATGCTATTGGAAAGCTAGAAGAAGTCATAAGCTTAAGTGTAATAGAACAGATTAATTCTAAAACAGTATATCCAAATATTGAAATGAATAAAGGTGTATTTATAGATGCAAGTAAACTTGGGCATCCTTTAATTAAAGGTGAGTGTAGAATAACTAACGATATATCAATAGATAATGAAATAGTAATAATTACAGGATCTAATATGTCTGGAAAAACAACATTTCTTAGAACAGTTGGAATAAACCTAGTTTTGGCGTACTCCGGGGCACCTGTTATAGCAGAGAGATTTTCTTCATCTATTATGAATATATTAACTTCAATGAGAATAACAGATAATTTAGAAATGGGTATTTCAACATTTTATGCGGAACTTATAAGAATCAAGAAAATAATAGAGTCATCTAAAAAAGGTGAAACAATGATTTTTCTTATTGACGAAATATTTAGAGGAACTAATTCCCAGGACAGAATACTTGGAGCTAAAAATGTTATAAGAAGTCTTTCTAAAAATGGAGTAATAGGTTTTATATCTACACATGATTTTGAATTATGTGATCTAGAAAGTGCTAACATTAAAAATAAACATTTTCAAGAGTATTATGAAAATAATCAAATATTATTTGATTACAAAATAAAGCCAGGAATGTCTACAACTAAAAATGCTAAGTACCTTATGAAATTAGTTGGAATAGATATTGAAGAATAAGATATTACCATAAAAGAAAAGGATCCATCTTAAATTTATCTAAGAGGAGAACATATGAAACTAACTAAGGAAAAATTAAAGAGGAACAATAAAAGTAATGTTTTAGGGGTAATTATTTTTTTACTAATAGTGATTTCCATAGAAACATCTTTAAATAAGCAAAAAGAACCTATAAAAGAAACGATAAATAACAAAATTACAATGCCTATGGAAAAGAATATAGTGGAACAGAATAAAGAGTTAGACCGGATAGAATATATTATAGAAAATGATAAGAATGGTTATGTTCAATTAGTTAATAAAGATAATCCAGTAAAAGATATTGATATATTAGATGACTTAGTTGTTCCAAAGGTTAATTTAGTCGCTGAAAAGGATAATGATAAGAATCTTCTAAGAAAGGAGGCTGCTAAGGCATTAGAGGAGATGCTTGATGCAGCTAAGAATGAAGGAAATATTAATATATTTCTTAATAGTGGATATAGGTCTTCTGAAAGACAAGTTAAAGTATATAATGCAGAAATAAAAAAAGTTGGAGAATCAGGTAAGGGCTATGTTGCACTGCCGGGACATAGTGAACACCAAACAGGACTAGCAGTTGACTTAACATGTAAAGAACTTAAATTTCATGTTGAGGATGGCTTTCATAGTACTGATGAAGCTAAATGGCTAATGAATAATTCCTATAGGTTCGGATATATTCTAAGATATCCAGAGGGTAGGGAAAAGGAAACAAGATATAATTATGAACCCTGGCATTATAGATATGTAGGGAAAGAAATAAGTACATATATGAAAAAAAATAATCTTACTCTTGAAGGGTTATATAAACATATAGACAAGTAGAGTAATAAATTGATACTATTTAGCTGTAGGGATTTCACCTACAGCTTTTTAATTAATAGGGGGAAGATATATGGATCTAAGTTTACTAGAAAAAATAACATCTATAAATAATATTATATATGGGCAGGCGAAGGAAAAGTTAGATTCCTTAATAAAGCCTATTAAAAGTTTAGGAGGTCTTGAAGAGATTGCAGCAAGATTATGTTCCATTCAAGAAACCTTAACTCCAAATCTTACAAAAAGAATTGTGGTAGTCATGGCATCTGATAATGGTGTATGTGAGGAAGGTGTTGCATCTGCACCACAAAGCGTAACATCTATGCAAACGATTAATTTTCTTAGGGGTATAACTGGAATAGCTGTAATTTCAAAGGCGAATAATACTGATTTAAAGGTAATAGACATTGGTGTTTTAGAGGATATTTATTATGAAGGACTTGAAGTTCGAAAGATAAGAAAAGGTACTAGAAATATAGCTAAAGAGCCTGCTATGACAATGAAGGAATGCCTAGATGCTATAGAAGTTGGTTTTAATACAGTAAAGGATTTAAAGTCAAAGGGGTATAGCATAATAGGAACTGGAGAAATGGGTATTGGAAATACGACAACTAGTTCATCTCTTTTAATTGCTTTAACTGGATGCACAGTAGAGGAAGCAACAGGAAGAGGTGGAGGACTTACAGATGAACAGTTTCGTCATAAAAAAAGGGTAGTAGAGAAAATAATTAAGTTACATAAAGATAATTTAGATAACCCGATTGAGGCTTTGAGAAGAGTTGGGGGACTCGATATCGCAGGTCTTGTAGGACTTTATTTAGGTGCAGCATATTACAAGTTGCCTATAGTAATTGATGGATTTATATCTGCTGTTGCAGCTCTTTGTGCATATAAAATAAATAAATACTCAGTAGGATATATGTTTGCATCTCACATTTCTATGGAAAAAGGGTATATGATAGCATTAAGTGAACTTAATTTAAAAGCTATGCTTAATCTTGATATGAGACTTGGTGAAGGTGTTGGTTGTCCACTTGCATTTAATATTATGGATACAGCAACTAAGGTTATAAGCGAGATGGGTACTTTTGAAGAAGGGAATGTTAATCTTGCAGATTATAAGGATTTATGGAGGGATGAGAATTGATACTTGTAACAGGTGGTGCTAGAAGTGGAAAGTCAAGTTTTGCTGAGGGGCTTTTGAAGGATTTTCAAAGAGTTCTTTATATAGCTACATCAATTCCATTTGATGATGAGATGAAAGATAGAGTTATAAAGCATAAAAAAGATAGACCAAATTACTGGGATACATTAGAAAAGCATAAGGAATTTGATAAAGATTTTTCTGAAAGCATAGCTTCTTATCAAGGGATTATTCTTGATTGTGTTACTATTATGATATCAAATATAATACTCGAGATATGTGAAAATAACACAAGTGAAGAATTTAAAATTGCTGAGGAAAAAGTTATGAATGAGGTTAAAAAACTTACAGATATCTTTAAAGAATTTAATGGTAAAGTTGTCTTAGTTACAAATGAGGTGGGCTTTGGAATTGTACCTGAAAGTAAACTAGGTAGGTACTTTAGAGATATTGCAGGCAAAGTTAATCAATTTTTAGCAACTGAATCTGAAAGTGTATATCTTGTAGTATCTTCAATTCCAATGAAAATAAAGTAGGTGACTAAATGAGAGTATTTTTACTTATTTTACAGTTTATGACTAGAATACCTGTTAAAAAAAACTTAGATGTTACCAGGGAAGATTTTGCCCGTGGGGCAATTTACTTTCCTATAATAGGGCTTATAATAGGTTTTGTTGTAGCTGGTTCTATTTATATATCAAATATGATTTTTTCGCCCTATTTAACAGCCTTAATTGGAGTTATTGTACATACATTTATTACAGGTGCTATACATTTAGATGGATTTTCAGATACATGTGATGGGATTTTCTCAGGGAGAAGTAAAGAAAGAATTCTTGAGATTATGAAGGACAGTAGACTTGGGACATTTGGTGGGGTAGGACTCATTCTTTTGATTTTACTAAAGTGGACACTGTACTTTGAGACTATCAATATGCTTAAAGTGAAAAGTATGTGGTTATATCCTTTATTTATAGTAGTATTACTTGCACCTGTAGTAGCAAGGTCTATTGTTTTGTTTTTCATGTATAAAAGAAAGTACGCAAGGGAAAATGAGGGACTTGGAGATTTGTTTATTGGTAAGATATCTATTAGGGAACTTTTTATAAACCAAGTTTTTATGGCAATTATAGTAAGTTCTATTAGCTATAAAATAATGTTAATATACGTATTAACATTATTAGTTATGATATGCTTTAGAAAATATATTGAAGGAATATTAAATGGGATTACAGGTGATATATTAGGTTGTTCTATTGAAATTTCAGAAGTAGTATTTATGATTTTATCATTAGGAGTGATAAATGTATTATGGAACTAATATTTGTTAGGCATGGTGAAACAGACCTTAATTTTAATAAGAAGTATCAAGGTAGAATAGACACTAGCTTAAATCAAGAGGGAATTAATCAGGCAAAACAACTAAAAGATAAGCTGAAGAATTTTAAGATTGATAAGGTCTATACATCTCCTTTAAAAAGAACTAAGGAAACACTTGAAATTTTACTAGGAGATAATCAGGAGAATATCAGCATTTATGAAGAAATCAGGATACAAGAAATTGATTTTGGTTATTGGGATGCTGTTTCATATGACAAAGTAATGTTAGGATATGAAAAAGAATATGAAGATTTTTTAAGAGATTATAAGAACTTTACATTTCCAGGTGGAGAATCATTTAGGGATTTTTATAAAAGATGTGTAGAATTTTTATTAGATATAGTAGATCCTAAAAGTAGTGAGAGGGTTTTAATAGCTACCCATGGTGGTGTTATTAGAGTATTTTTGTGTCACATGTTAGGTTTATCAAAGGACATGTTTTATAACTTTAGTGTAAAACAAGGTTGTTATACTAGGATTTTAGTATATGAAGGAATTAATTTAATAGAGGAAATTAATAAGTAAGGCGCTTTTTATAAGGCGTCCTTTTTATTGTTAATCTGGTAAATAACTTTGGTTGACATATGTATTTTAAAAGAGTTAAAATTTTATAAATATAATACTAAAATGATAATAAAGTTTGGAGAGAATATATGTTAAAACTTAGACCACACCATATTGTGTGCTTGAACTTTTATAAAGGAATTGGATATAGTGAAAACTTTGTTTCTAATATGGATTTAATAGTCAACAAAATTAAAAATAACCCAGAAACAAAAATATTAATATGCTCACAGGCTGATGATATATGTAAAGAGTGTCCACATCTTCAGATTGGTAAGTGTACTTGTGAGGATAACATAAGTAAGATTGATAAAAATGCTTCATATTATTTGAATTTAGAAGTAAATTCAATCTATAAGTATAATGAGTTAGTTAAACTTAGAAATAAGTATTTAACAAAAGCTAACTTTGAAAAGATATGTAAAGATTGTCAATGGTACAAGGATGGAGTGTGTAAATAACTCCATCCTTTTTAATTTATAATAGTTTTTTAATAACTAGTGTTGTGGCTTCATTAATACATATGTTATATAAAATCCCGGTAAAAAGACATATAGAAAAATATATCAGTGTTTTTTTAAATAGTTCCTTATTAGTTAAGTGTGCTTTATTAGAGGTTTTTACTATTTTGTATGAAAAAAATATAAATAAAAACCAAGGGGTAATTCCTTCTATAGAAAGTATAGGAACTAAAAACATAGTAGCTATAAAAGGTAGTGCGAAAATAGGTATAGTAGGCATGGTCTTATTCCTTTCTAAAATAATTAGATCTAATAATTATGTCACTATATTCCACTGATTTATTTAAAAGTGAAATTTTATTAGTAGGTAAATTGTTATATTTTAGTTCTCCATTTGATAAATAAGTGTAGTTAAGTTTTGTGTTAAGAAGGTTTCTTCCTACACTTGTATAAGTATAATTTTTTTCAGGTATTCCCATTAAATAAGATATTGTAGGTAGTATATCAATTTGACCTCCATAGGTTGAAATAACCTTAGGAGATGATATATCCTTGGAGTATATTATAAAAGGTACTTTGGAATAGTTATCTTTCATCCAAGGTTCATATGAAGAATTTTTAATTTCGTCTTTAAAGTACTTGTGTGGTCCTTCATGGTCACCATATATAACAACAACAGAATTATTTAATATACCCTTTTTATCTAATAGATTTACAAACTCACCAATTGCTGAATCTGTATAATTAACAGATTCAAAGTAAGAACCAATTATTTGACCTTTAATATCTTTTGAGACATCAAGATTAACATGTTCCTTAGGAAGCTTGTAAGGAGTATGACTAGAAAGAGTTATAGAAAAGCTATAAAATGGTTTTGGCTGCTTTTCTAAAATATTCGCCAATTGATTTAAAAAACTTCTATCACTTAATCCAAGGCCAATTGTCTCATCAATATTTAGTGAAGTTGAATCTACACACTTTTCAAAGCCTATAGAAGAAAGGGAAGGAAGCCAATTCCAATATGAACCCCTATCAGGATGAGTAGCAATTGAACTATAACCTGATTTCTCCATTAAATTTGGAAGAGAAGCATAATATTTATTTGAAGGAAATCTGAAAAATGTGCTTCCGCGTCTTACAGGAAATATAGAAGTATTAGCCATAAATTCAGCGTCTGAAGTAGTACCTTCATGTGTTTGTTCAAGAAAATTATCAAAGTAAATACTATTTTTAAGCAGTTTATTAATGTTAGGGGTAATCTCTTGGCCATTATTGCTTTTGCCTATAACGAAATTTTCAAGGGACTCAACTTGAAGTATTATTAAGTTCTTTCCTTTGAACATTGCATTAAAATTATTTTTCGGGAGAAGTTCAGCTTTATTTTCAAAGAAGGTTTCAATCTTTAACTTTTCACTAGATGTAATATTATAAGGTTTACTATCCTTTAAGTAGTTGTATATATCGAACAAATGATAACCTATGGGAGTTAGGTTAGACATAGTTTGATTTTGCGCCCAACTATTTATAAATATTGTTTGGTTGTAAAAGCCCTTGTTTAGCTTATCTATTTTAATATGGGCATATGTTAAATATATAGTTGGAACTAAAAAAAGTATCATAAACGAAGAAATATCTCTTCTAAATAGGTCATATCTTTTTTTAATTCGAGTTAGAAATATTCCGATTAGAAATAAATCTATAAAAAATATAACATCAAGCAATCTAAACATAGAAAAAATGCTACTTGAAAGATTTTCAAGGTTAGATGTATAACTAATTAGATGTAAAGATAAAAATGAGCTATTGGCTCTATAATATAAAATGTCACCTAAAATGATGATAGTTAAAAATATATTTAGCACAAATAAGGATATAAGGTGATATTTGGAGTTAAACAAATATGAAAAAGATAAAAAAAGTAGTATAAAACTGCAATAAACAAGCAAAGGTGGAGCGCTATAAAATACTGTTTTTAAGTTGATCCTAGTAGCAGTATCACTTGAGGTTATAAGAATAAAAAGTAATATTTTTATAAATAAGGCTAAGGTGCTACTTGAAAATGCCTTATTTTCGAATATTCCTTTGATTTTATAAGGTAATGTTAGGAGTATTCTAGGAATTTCTAACCTAGTTAATAAAATTTTTTTTAGTTTCATCCATAAATTCCTTTCATAAGTAATTCTCAATTTAATAATGGTATATTTATGTAAATGTTAAGAATAGGTAGAAAACAATGACAATAATCTAACAATACGTAAAAGTTACTTTGTTACAAATTTCACGCTATTTTTTAGAATTATTAAGTCATAATTATATAATATATAATAAAAATGTAAAATGTCCTATAGGTGATTTCGCATTTTTATTAAATTTATCATGAATAAAATAGTCACTATTTAATAAAATAAAAATGGGAGTTTAAATGCTATACACTAATAGGTACATAAGTAATAATAAAATAGGCATTGTAGGCTACACTGGGTACATAAATGAAATTTTAAATTTATACAAGTTAGGCTAAGCAAATAGTAATTTACTAAAATAAGTAGCATTTACTTATTAAGAAATAAAGGGTATATTGGAAAAAACTATTGATAAAATTTTGGCAATTGTTAAAGGGTATGAATAAAACTTTATTTAAAATTAAACAATTGTTGATTTTTTCTAACAATAGAATTAAAATTAAAGATAAATAATCAAAAATTAATAAACTTCTCAGATGACAGTAGTGAGAGATACCTATTAAATTAGGAGCCGAAGAAGCAATGTAAAAATAAAAAGGCAGGTTTTTATAAAAACTTTCAGGCAAATGAATCATTACTTGATGGAACTCTGGAAAGTCTTAATTAAGCACCGAAGGAGAAATACATGGCTTCACGTGAGCATGTAGAAACTCTCAGGTAACAAGGACAGAGGATAAACTGCTAGAATTTAGAACTTAACTTTTTTTAGATATCCTTAGTAACATTTGCGGTTTTTATGGGGTTTGGTAATCAAGGGATATGTATTTTGAAAGTTCAAATTAACATGTCTTTTTGTGATGTTACTAAGACTATACCTAGGTTTATATCTAAAATTTAATTAAAGGTTCTAAATATTTAACTTTAACGGAATGAAGGGAGGATAAAATTATTATGAGTAATTTAAAGAAAACACCTCTTTTTGATGCACATCAAAAAGTTGGAGGAAAAATCGTAGAATTCGCAGGTTGGGAAATGCCAATTCAATATGAGGGATTAGTTGAAGAGCATACAGCTGTTAGAACTCAAGCTGGTATATTTGACGTTTCACATATGGGTGAAGTTGATATTACTGGACCAGATGCACAAAAATTCGTTGATTACCTAGTAACTAACGACATTGCAGGTCTTGAAAACACTCAAATAGCATACAACTTAATGTGTAACGAAAATGGAGGTATCGTTGATGACCTTCTAGTATACAAGTATGATGAAAACCACATGTACCTTGTTATAAATGCTGCTAACATCGATAAGGATGTTAAGTGGATAGAAGAAAAAGCTAAGGGATTTGACGTAAAGGTTGAAAATGTTTCACCAGAAGTTGCAGAAATTGCAATCCAAGGACCAGAAGCACAAGCTATTCTTCAAAAGGTATCTGATGTTGATCTTAGCACAATCAAATTCTTCTACTTCAACGATTCAGTTAATGTAGCAGGAGTTAAGTGTCTTGTTTCAAGAACTGGATACACTGGGGAAGATGGATTCGAAGTATATACTACAAACGATGCAATAGAAAAAGTTTGGAATGCTCTACTAGAAGCAGGTGCAGACGTTCTTAAGCCAGCAGGTCTTGGTGCAAGAGATACTCTAAGATTTGAAGCTGCACTTCCTCTATATGGAAATGAAATGAGTGATACTATATCACCACTAGAAGCAGGACTTGGATTCTTCGTAAAGCTTGGCAAGGCTTCAGACTTCATTGGTAAGTCAGTTCTAGTTAAGCAAAAAGAAGAAGGTCTAAAGAGAAAGACTATTGGATTTGAAATGAAGGAAAGAGGTATTCCAAGACACGGATATGATGTTGTTAAGGATGGTAAGGTTATCGGTGCTGTTGCAACTGGTTACTTCTCACCAACTCTTCAAAAGACAATAGGAACTGCTCTAGTTGAAGCTGAATACGCTGAACTTGGAACAGAAATTGAAATCCAAATCAGAAACAAGACTGCTAAGGCAGAAGTTATCAGCAAGAGATTCTACACAAAGAAGACTAAACAAGAAAAGAAGTAATTAAGATTTTTAAAATAAAATAAATTAAAATAAAATAAATTTTTTTAAATTTAAGGAGGATATTATAATGAAAGTTGAAAGCGGACTACTTTATACAAATGATCATGACTGGGTAAAGGTTGAAGGAAATAAGGCATATGTAGGAATTTCAGACTACGCTCAACACCAACTAGGAAGCATCGTTTACGTTGAACTTCCAGAAGTAGATTCAGAAGTTGCTGCAGGAGACACTGTAGGAGTTATCGAATCAGTTAAGGCTGCAACAGATATGCACACTGCAGTAAGCGGAACAATTGTAGAAGTTAACGAAGATGTAGAAGGAGATCCAACTCTTCTTAACACAGATGCTTATGCTAACTGGATATTCGCAATCGAACTAAGCGATGCATCAGAACTTGATGGACTAATGACTTCAGAAAAGTATGAAGAATTCCTAGGTCAGGAGGCATAATATATGTTTCCATATATACCAAATACTTGTGAAGAAAGAGAGGCTATGCTTAAGTCTATAGGTATGAATTCTATAGATGATCTATTTAGCGATATTCCAGAAGAATTAAAGCTAAACAGAAGACTTGACCTTGAGGCTCCATACTCAGAGTTAGAAATAAGCAGAAAGCTTTCTTCATTAAGTAATAAGAATTTAACTACTGATGAAGCTGTATGTTTCCTTGGAGCAGGTGCATATGATCACTATGTTCCATCAGCGATTTCACATATAGTTTCAAGATCAGAATTTTATACTGCATATACACCATACCAACCAGAAATTTCACAAGGAACTCTACAAGTTATATTTGAGTACCAATCACTAATTTGTGAACTTACTGGAATGGATGTTGCAAATGCATCAATGTACGATGCTGCAACAGCAGTTGCAGAAGCTGCTATGATTTCAGCATCTTCTACAAGAAAGAAAAAGATAGTTGTATCAAAGGCAGTACAACCAGAAGCTAGACGTGTACTTGCTACATACATGGATTTTAACAATATTGAACTTGTTGAAGTTGATGTTAAAGACGGTGTTACTGACCTTGAAAAGCTTGAAGCTGTAGTTGATAACAAGACAGCTGGGGTTATTATTCAAAGCCCTAACTTCTTCGGATGTATCGAAGATGCTGAAGCAATTGAAAAGATAACTCATGCTAACAAGGCAAATCTTGTAATGAGCGTTGATCCAATATCACTTGGAATTCTTAAGACTCCAGGGGAAATTGGTGCAGATATAGTTGTAGGTGACGGTCAATCACTAGGTAACTACCTAAGCTTTGGTGGACCATACCTAGGATTCATGGCTGTTACAAACAAGCTTATGAGAAAGATACCAGGTAGAGTTGTTGGTCAAACTGAAGATTCAGAAGGAAAGAGAGCTTTCGTTCTTACTCTTCAAGCTAGAGAGCAACATATTAGACGTGAAAAGGCTACTTCAAATATCTGTTCAAACCAAGGGCTTATTGCTTTAAGAGCGACTATATATATGTCACTTCTTGGTAAGAAGGGTATTAAGGAAGTTGCAACTCAATGTCTTCAAAAGGCACACTACGCATTTGATAAGCTAGTTGCTACTGGAAAGGTTAAGCCTGTATATAATGCTCCATTCTTCAAGGAGTTTGCGGTTGAACTTTCAAGTGACGTAGATGCTGCTAATGCAAAGCTTAAGGAAGCTGGAATTATCGGTGGATATAACCTAGGTAATGACTATGAAGACCTTAAGAATGCAACACTAATCTGTGTAACAGAAAAGAGAACTAAGGCTGAGATTGATAAATTAGCTGATGTATTGGGAGGAATATAACGATGAATCAATATAACAGTTTAATATTTGAAGTTTCAAAGCCAGGTAGAGTAGGATATACGCTTCCTAAATGTGATGTTGAAGAAAAAGAAGTAAAGAGTATTCTTCCAGAAGGTCTTCTAAGAACTGAGGATGCAAAGCTTCCAGAAGTTGCAGAAAACGAAGTTGTAAGACACTTTACAAATCTTTCAAATAAGAACTTTGGTCTTGATACAGGATTTTATCCACTAGGATCATGTACAATGAAGTACAATCCTAAGATAAACGAAGATATCGCTAATCTTCCAGGATTTAAGAATGTTCACCCATACCAAAGTGAAGAAACAGTGCAAGGTGCACTTGAGCTAATGTATGATTTATCAGACAGACTAGCTGAACTTACAGGAATGGATAGCGTAACGCTTCAACCAGCTGCAGGAGCTCACGGTGAAATGTTAGGTCTTATGATAATGAAGGCTTACCATAGAGAAAACGGACAAGAAAATAGAAATAAGATAATTGTTCCTGATTCAGCACATGGTACTAACCCAGCTTCAGCTGCAGTTGCTGGATTTGAAATAGTAGAAATTAAGTCAAATAGTGACGGTTCAGTTAACATTGATGCACTAAAGGAAGCTTTAGATGAAAATGTTGCAGGACTAATGCTTACTAACCCAAGCACACTTGGACTATTTGAAACAAACATAAAGGAAATTGCAACTCTTGTTCATGAAGCAGGCGGACTTCTATACTATGATGGAGCAAACATGAATGCTATCATGGGTATAACAAGACCAGGGGATATGGGATTTGATATAATCCACTTAAATCTTCATAAGACATTCTCAACACCTCATGGTGGTGGAGGTCCAGGAGCAGGTCCTGTTGGAGTTAAGGCAAGACTTGAAAAGTATCTTCCAACTCCAGTAGTTACTAAGAGTGGAGATAGCTACAAGCTTGACTACGATAGACCAAGCTCACTTGGAAAGATTAAGAACTTCTATGGTAACTTCGGAATCTCAGTTAGAGCATATACTTATGTTCTTACAATGGGAGCAGAAGGCCTTAAGTATGCTAGTGAAACTGCAGTACTTAACGCTAACTACATGAAGGAAACTCTAAAGAAGCATTACTCACTTCCAATGGACCAATTATGTAAGCACGAATTCGTACTTGCAGGAATAGGTGGATTATCAGAAGTTTCAACTCTTGATATAGCTAAGAGACTTCTTGACTACGGATACCATCCACCAACAATTTACTTCCCACTAATAGTACATGAAGCAATGATGATTGAGCCAACAGAAACTGAAAGCAAGGAAACTCTTGACAAGTTTATGGACGCTTTAATTAGCATAGCTAAGGAAGCTAAGGAAAATCCAGAACTAGTTAAAACAGCGCCTCATACTACAGAAGTAAAGAGACTAGACGAAGTTAAGGCTGCTCTAAAACCTGTTCTTAAGTGGAGTGCTCAATAACTAGAAGCTAGGAAGGTGTAATACTAATGCAAATGGATGTTGTTGTTATTGGTGGAGGCCCAGGTGGATATGTAGCTGGTATTAAGGCTGCACAACTTGGCGCTAAAACTTGTATAATTGAAATGGATAAGGTTGGAGGTACATGTCTTAATAGAGGATGTATACCAACAAAGGCTTTATATAGAAATGCAGAAATACTAAACATACTTCATGAAATTGACGAGTTTGGTATTAGCGTTCCTTCATATGAAGTTGACATAAATAAAGTTCATGATAGAAAAGAAAAGGTAGTTAGTACATTAGTTACAGGAGTTGAACAACTTATTAAGGCTAATGGAGTTGAACTAGTATCAGGAAAAGCTACAATTAAGGATAAAAACACAATTGTGGTTACTCTAAACGATGGTGAAACTAGAGAAATAACTACTAAGAATATTATTATAGCTACTGGTTCTGAGCCATCAATTCCTTCAATTGAAGGAGCAACTCTAGAAGGAGTTCTTACAAGTAACGAAATACTTGAGCTTCGTGAAATTCCAAAGAGACTTCTAGTTGTTGGTGGTGGAGTTATCGGAATGGAGTTTGCTGGTATATTCAATTCACTAGGAACTGAAGTAACTGTACTTCAAAGTGGTGACAGAATTCTTAAGTTTGCTGACTCAGATCTTACAAAGAGACTTGTTGCATCAGTAAAGAAGAAGGGTGTAAACATGCAACTTCATACAAGAATTCAAAAAATTGAACAAGGAGATGGATGCTTAAAGGTAGTTGCTGAAGGTAAAAAAGGCGAAGTTACTTTTGAAGCAGACAAGGTACTTATGTCAATTGGTAGAACACCACTTGTTAAAGGTATAGGACTTGAAGAAGTTGGTGTAGAATTCGACGGAAGAGGAATCAAAGTTAACGATAAGTTTGAAACTAACGTTGAAGGAATCTACGCTATAGGTGATGTTAACGGAAAGAGCATGCTTGCTCACGCTGCATCACATCAAGGAATTACTGTTGCTGAATTAATTATGGGTCACTCAAGTGATGCGGACCATAGCTTAGTTCCAAGCTGTGTATTCGTATTCCCAGAACTTTCAACAATAGGACCTTCAGAGGATGAACTTAAGGCTGAAGGTAAAGAATACAAGGCATCTAAGTTTATGTTTGCCGCTAATGGTAAAGCATTATCTCTTGGAGAAACTGAAGGTCTTGTAAAGGTACTAGCTGACATGGATGACACTATAATTGGGGTTCACATTCTAGGTCCTCATGCATCAGATCTTATCCATGAAGGAGTTTTAGCTGTATCAAGAAAGCTAAAGGTTAAGGATATTGCGGATACAATTCACGCACATCCAACTCTTTCAGAAAGCTTTGTTGAAGCTGTTTTAGGAATCAACAACGAAGCTATTCATATGGTACCAAAAAAGAAGTAATTAAAATAAGTGCACTTTAAAGGCTGTTAACTTTTGTTAACAGCCTTTTTTAATTATTAAATGAATTTATTAATTTAAGTTTTTGTTTTCTTGTGAGCTTTTTTATTGCATATTCTCTTTTCATAGCGTCTTTTTTATCAAGAAACTGTTCATAATAAACTATTTTTACAGGAAGTCTTGCTCTTGTATATTTAGATGCTTTTCCCTTTAGATGCATAGAAAGCCTTTTACTAAGGTCATTTGTCCATCCTGTGTAAAGGCTTTTATCATTACATTCTAAAATATATGTATAATTCATAATCATCACCACTTTTATTATATCTATTGGTTAATTACAGAACAAGAATAAATAAAAATATATTTAAAAATTATAAAAATTGATGTTGACATTGTATAATATTTCATTTACAATTAGTGCAAAGATTAATTGAAATATTTTCAAATCGTTGAGTAAGAGAAGTAGGCATTTTGGAGAACGCAGAGAGTCGATGGATGGTGTGAATCGATTTCAAAGGAATGTTGAATGGACTTACGAGAGGAAACTGAAATCATTATGAAAGTAGGGGACACGGCTTCCACCGTTAAAGGGATAGGATATCGAAAATAGTTTTTTCTGTATCTGAATTTGAGATAAGTGCTTTTGCATTTAATTAGAGGTGGCACCGCGTTAGTATACATCGCCCTCTATAGGTATATAACCTATAGAGGGCTTTTATTTTTTTGAAAGAGGGGATTGTTTTGAATATAAGTAAAGATGAGTTTAATACCTTACTAAAGAATAAGAAAAATTTTATTATAACTAATGCTATTAATGGAGATGAATTAACGCCTATTGGAGTTTTTCAGAACCTAACAAGTAAGAACAAAGCTCTACTTGAAAGTATAGGAAAAGATGGAAATAAGTCTAGATATTCTATTATAGCAATAACTCCATATAAAAAAGTTTATGGTGAGAAAGATATTATAAATATTGTAGATGAAAAAGGAAGCGAGACTTTAAATATAGATCCTTTAGAGTATTTAAAGATTGAAACAAATAAAGATATAAAAAGTGACTTTCCGTTTTTAGGAGGAGCTATAGGTTACTTTGGATATGATATGAAAAAGAACTATGAAAATATTGCAGATGCTAAGAGAGATACATTGAATGTTCCTGATTTTTATATGATGTTTTATAAAAACTATATAATATTTGACCATCTAATGGATACTGTTTATTTTGCAAAAACTATTTTAGCTGATGAAGATAATCCTTTATATGAGGAAATAGAGAAAGAATTTAGTAGTCTTGAAAAAGAAATTACAACAAATAGAGATATAAAGTCTATAGATCAAGGTGAAAAAATAGAATTTAATAGTAATATGGAAAAGTCACAATTTGAGAAAATGGTAACTACTGCAAAGGAATATATTAAAAATGGAGATATATTTCAGGTTGTACTTTCACAAAGATTTTCAGGTAAATTTACTTCGGATGAATTTTCTATATATAGAAAGTTAAGAAGGGCTAATCCTTCATCATATATGTTTTATATTGAATACGATGAATTTAAGGTTTTAGGATCTTCACCTGAAAGCTTAATTAGTGTGAAAGACGGAATTATAAAAACAAATCCCATAGCTGGAACTAGAAAAAGAGGAAATAATGACTTAGAAGATGAAAAAATTATCGAAGGGCTTTTAAATGATGAAAAAGAAGTTGCAGAACACTTAATGCTTGTTGACCTTGGAAGAAATGATGTAGGTAGGGTTAGTGAAATTGGAAGTGTTAAGGTAGAAAGTATGCTTAATCCTCAAAAGTACTCTAGAGTGATACATTTAACAGCTATGGTAAGTGGCAAGATAAAAAAAGATATTCATCCATTAGAAGGATTTAAGTCAGTATTCCCTGCAGGAACACTCTCTGGAGCACCAAAAATTCGTGCAATGGAAATTATTAATGAGCTGGAAGAAGATAAAAGAGGGGTATATGGTGGTGCAGTAGGCTATATTTCTTTCAATGGAGATATAGATTTTGCTATAGCAATCAGAACCGCTTTGTTAAAAGACAGTATTGCATATGTTCAAGCAGGCGCAGGTGTTGTTTATGACTCAATAGAAGAAAATGAATACTTTGAAACCTATAATAAGGCTCTTGGAGTTATGGAGGTAATGGGATGATTTTAATAATAGATAACTTTGATTCATTTACTTACAATGTTTATCAATATATAGGTAATCTTTATAAGGATATAAAAATATATAGAAATAACGAAATAACAATAGATGAAATAAAAATGTTAAATCCAAGAGGAATAATAATATCTCCAGGGCCTAAAACTCCTAAGGATGCGGGAATTTCAATGGATGTTATTAAGGAATTTTATAAAACTACTCCTATACTTGGAATTTGTCTTGGACATCAAGCAATAGGAGAGGTTTTTGGGGGAGAAGTTATAAGAGCTGAAAAAATAATGCACGGAAAAACATCGAATATAAATCATGATGGTAAGGGGCTTTTTACTGGCATAAATAAGCCTTTAAGAGTTATGAGATATCACTCCTTAGTTATATCTAAAGATTCTACCCTAGATGAATTTGAGGTTACAGCAAAATCAGAAGATGATGATGAAATAATGGGAATATGTCATAAGAAATATCCACTTCATGGGGTACAGTTTCATCCAGAATCAATTTTCACTGAAGATGGTATGAAGATAATTGAGAACTTTATAAATCTTATAAGGTAGTTTAGGAGGGGATAATATGGGGATTTTAAGAGAGTATCTACTAAAAATATCAGAAAAAAATGATTTAAGCTTTGAAGAAGCAAAAGAGGTTAGTAAGCACATATTAAGTGGTGATGTAACAGAGGCAGAAATTGGGGCGTTTCTTTTATCACTTAGAACAAAGGGAGAAATTGATAATGAAATCGCCGGAATGGCAAGTGGAATGAGGGAAGTTGGTACAAGGTTCAAAGGGGTTAATGGATTTATAATTGATAATTGTGGAACCGGTGGAGATAACCTTGGAACATTTAATATATCAACAACTGCATCTTTTGTTTTAGCAGGTGCAGGACTTAAGGTTGCAAAGCATGGAAATAGATCAATAAGTAGTAAAAGTGGAAGTAGTGATCTTTTAAGTGAGCTTGGTGTTAAAATAGATTTAGACGCTTCTAGAATTGAAAATATACTTGAAGAAGTTGGGATAGTATTTTTATTTGCACCTAAGATGCATCCTCTTATGAAAAATGTTATGCAAACAAGAGTGAATCTTCAGGTACCAACAGTTTTCAATTTACTTGGGCCACTTACAAACCCATTTGATTTAGATGGGCAGCTCCTTGGTATATATAGAAGGGAGCTTGTACCTAAAATAGCTAGTATTTTATCAATTTTAGGTAGAAAAAATGCAATAGTAGTTAATGGTTTTGGCGGAATGGATGAAGCATCACTTGAAGGAGAAAACTATATTGCGGTGCTGAGAGATGGAATTGTAGAAGAAAAATATATAAGTGGAAGTGATTTTGGATTTAATACTATTAAGAACTCTGAACTTAAAGGTGGTACACCTAAGGAAAATGCTAAAATCACATTAGACATATTAAATGGTAAAAAGGGAGCCCATAGAGATATTGTTATATTTAATGCGGCACTAGGCCTTCTTGCATCAAACTTCGTAAGGGATATTAAAGAAGGGGTTGAAATAGCAACAGAGTCTATAGATTCAGGAAAGGCAATAAATAAACTTAATTTACTTGCTAAGGAGAGTAATCGATAATGAGAAATATATTAGATGAAATAATTGAATACAAAAAAAGCATAGTTGAAGCATTTAAAAGAAAGCCTATTTCCTTTGTAGAAAAGGTTAAAAACAATCCATATGTAAGTATAATATCTGAGGTTAAAAGAGCATCTCCATCAAAGGGAGATTTGAATATAAATCTTGACCCGAGAACACTATCTAGTGAATATGAAAGACTTGGAGCTACAGCAGTATCAGTTTTAACAGATAGTAAGTATTTTAAAGGTTCATTTGAAGATTTAAGAATGGTTCGTGAAAGTGTTAATATTCCTGTACTTTGCAAGGATTTCGTTATAGATAAGGTTCAAATTGATTATGCAAAGCTAACAGGTGCAGATATAATACTTTTAATAGTCGCTGCACTTAGTGATGAATCATTAAAGGAACTTTACGATTACGCAAGAAGCTTGGATTTAGATGTTATAGTTGAAGTTCATAATGAAGAGGAAGTTAAAAGGGCTCTTAAGATTTCACCAAGAATTATAGGAGTTAATAACAGGGACTTAAAAACATTTAAGACAGATATAAGTATAACGTTAAAGTTAGCCCAAATGATTAAAGAATCTGGTGCTATATTAATAAGTGAAAGTGGAATTACAAGTAAAGAGGATATAGAAACTTTAAGCAAAGCTAAAATAGATGCAGTTCTTGTTGGGGAAGGATTTGTAAAGTCAAATAATTTAGATGAAAGTTTTAATGGATTAAGGATAGAAAAAAATGTGTAATACTCTAGTTAAGGTATGCGGAATAAAAAGTCCTGAAATAGGAAAATGTGTATATGCCGCAGGTGGAGATGCTATAGGACTTGTGTTTGCTAAAAGTAAAAGACAGTTAACACTTAGTGAAGCAGTTAACATTTCAAAGGACTTACCAAAGGATATTTTGAAAATTGGAGTTTTTGTAAACGAACCAATAGAATCTCTTATGAACTATGTAAATAAGGTAGGACTTGATATAGTTCAGCTTCATGGAGACGAAAGTAAGGAATACTGCGAAAAAATCAAACTTCCAGTTATTAAGGCTTTTTCAATTAAAGAAAGATCTGATATAGAAAAGGCATATGAATACAGGAACCTTTATGGATATTTATTCGATGCAAAATGCGAAAAATACAGAGGTGGAGAAGGAAAAGTCTTTGATTGGGATATGCTAAAGGATTTACCTACCTATATAAAGGATAGGTTAATCCTAGCAGGAGGACTTAACATTTCAAATGTAGAGGAAGCAATTAGGGAAGTAAATCCCTTTATGATTGATGTAAGTTCAGGTGTTGAGATAAACTATAATAAAGATGAGGCTTTAATTAAGGAATTTATATCATTAGTTAAAGAAACTAAGTAGGAGGATTAATATGAAAGATTATAACTATCCAAAAGAAGGATACTATGGTGAATTTGGTGGAAGATTTGTTCCTGAGGTTCTAATTAAGCCTGTTCTAGAACTTGAGAAAATTTATAAAGAAATTAAAAGTGATGAGGAATTTATTAAAGAATTTGAATACTATTTAAAAAACTATGTTGGTAGAGAAACTCCACTATACTATGCTGAAAACCTAACAAAATATGCAGGTGGGGCTAAGATATATCTAAAAAGAGAAGATCTTAATCATACAGGGGCACATAAAATTAATAATGCACTAGGACAATGTCTAATGACCAAAAGAATGGGTAAGAAGAAGGTTGTTGCTGAAACTGGTGCAGGACAACATGGAGTTGCTACAGCTACTGCATGTGCACTGATCGGTCTTGAATGTAAGGTTTTCATGGGAGAAGAGGATGTAAAAAGACAAGCACTAAACGTATTTAGAATGAGAATGCTTGGTGCAGAGGTTGTAGAGGTAACATCAGGTAATGGAACACTTAAAGATGCTGTTAATGAAGCTTTAAGATATTGGGTAGAATGTTCAGAGGATACTCATTATT
Source organism: Clostridium cylindrosporum DSM 605 (assembly GCF_001047375.1). NCBI lineage: Bacteria > Bacillati > Bacillota > Clostridia > Eubacteriales > Clostridiaceae > Clostridium > Clostridium cylindrosporum. The sequence continues at coordinate 163,453 of NZ_LFVU01000028.1, read as the reverse complement.
GTATAGGAAGTGTAGTAGGACCTCATCCATTCCCAGAGATAGTTAGAGACTTCCAAAGTATAATTGGTAAAGAATCAAAGAAACAAATATTAGAGGCAGAGGGAAAACTGCCTGACGCAATTGTGGCATGTGTGGGAGGTGGAAGTAATTCAATAGGAATTTTTCACCCATTTATTAAGGATGCTGAAGTTGCACTTTATGGAGTTGAGCCTGGAGGGTTAGGGCCTGATAAACACGCTGCTACTGTAGCATATGGTAGAGTTGGAGTACTTCATGGTTCTAAGATGTTATTAATTCAAGATGAAAATGGTCAAATAATAGAGCCATATTCAATATCAGCAGGACTTGACTATCCAGGAGTTGGACCAGAACACTGCTTACTTGCAAAAACTGATAGAGCGAAATATGTAATTGCTACAGATGATGATGCAATAGAAGGATTCAAAACATTAACGAAGCTTGAGGGAATTATTCCAGCTATAGAATCTGCTCATGCAGTAGATTATGCAGTGAAACTTGCTAAGACAATGGATAAAGATAAAATTATAATAATTTGCTTATCAGGTAGAGGTGATAAGGACGTTGAAAGGTTAAGTTATTTAGTGGAGGAAGAAAATGAGCAAAAATAGGATAGAGAGCCTTTTTGAGACTCTAAAAGAGAAAAATAAAAAAGCATTTGTTGCATATCTTATGTCAGGTGAGAATTCACTTGAGAAAACAAAACAAGACGTATTAAAACTTGAAGAATTGGGAGCAGATTTAATTGAGCTTGGAGTACCATTTTCAGATCCAGCAGCTGATGGTGAAATCATACAAAAAGCAGGAATAAAAGCACTTAAAAATGGGGTGTCCATAAAAGATGTTTTAAGTTTAACTGCTGATATTAGAAAATCAAGCCAAATTCCAATAGTTATAATGACATACCTAAATCCAATTCTTTCACTAGGTGTTGAAGAATTCTTTTTAAAGGCTTCAGAAGCAGGAGTGGACGGAGTAATTATTCCAGATGTTCCTATTGAAGAGTCTTCAATTGTTAAAGATGAAGCTGATAAAAGAGGAATATCATTTATTCCACTTGTTACTTTAACATCAACTGTGGAGAGAATAGAGAAAATATGTAACTTAGCAAGTGGATTTGTTTATTCAGTTAATATACTTGGAGTTACAGGCAAAATGGATAAAATATCAAGTGGTGCGACAGAGTTATTACAAAGGGTAAAATCAATTTCAAGTGTACCTGTACTTGCAGGATTTGGGGTATCTACTCCAGAAAAAGCACGTGAAATGAAAAAGAATTGTGATGGTGTTATAGTTGGAAGTCAAATCATAAAACTTATAAATGAAAATAAATTTCAGGATATTAAAAAGTTAATTGATGCATAAAATTATGTTTTATAGACATAATTGCAAAGAGTCTTAATATGTAAAATTAAGACTCTTTTTTAATATTTTTCAATTAGAGTGATGAAGTTTAAGGAAAATTAAGTTTTGCTTATTGACACAGTTAATTTTTGGTTGTACTATTTATTTAACATATAGATTTAGTAGGAATTAATTCTTTGGAGGTAAGAGATGAAAATATCTACAAAGGGAAGGTATGGTCTTGAGGCTTTACTTGATATAGCTATATTTGGAAATGGAGATAGCGTATCCTTAAAGACTATTTCAAGTAGACAAGGGATTTCCCAAAAATATTTAGAGCATATCTTTATAGCGCTTAAGAAAAAGGAAATAGTTATTAGTCTTAGAGGGGGGCAAGGAGGTTATAGAATCTCAAGACCCCTTAATGAAGTTACAATAGGTGAAGTATTAAGAGCACTTGAAGGATCATTATCACCTGTAAAGTGCATTTCAGAAAACACCAATGGAAAATGTGAATTTTATGATAAGTGTATAACAAAGGACGTATGGGTAGACATAAAAACTGCAGTAGACGATGCTGTTGATAGTATAACTTTAAAGGATTTAGTAGAAGAATATAGCAGGTTAAATGATGAAAACGTGCATAATTATATTGAATACTTTATCTAAACTTTATGGAAAGTTGAGGTGTTACAAATGAAGCTATCTACAAAGGGGAGATATGGCCTTCGTGCTATGATAGATCTCGCAGCTAATTCTAAAGGCGATTACCTGCCACTTCATACAATAGCTGATAGACAAGGTATTTCAGAAAGATATTTAGAACAGGTTTTTTCAGCACTTAAAAAAGCAGGACTTGTAAAAAGTATTAAAGGTGCTCAAGGGGGGTACGCCTTATCAAAGGATGCTGCTGAAATAACAGTAAAGGATGTTTTATCTACATTAGAGGGTGATATTTCTGTTATAGAAAACGTTGAGTATGATAAAAACAATTTACTAAGACATTGTATAAAAATAAATGTATGGGATAAAATGAATGAGGCTATTGATGGGGTAGTGTCAGTTATGACACTTGAGGATCTAGTTAGAAGATACAGAGAGATACATGGGGAAGTTGATATAATGTACTATATTTAAATTAATATAGATTTTTTATATGGGATTTAAGTTTATTTATTAGGAGGGAAAACTATGGAAAGAAAATTAGGTTTTGACACACTACAAGTTCATGCTGGACAAAAGGCAGATCCAGTAACAGGTTCAAGGGCGGTACCAATATACCAAACTACATCATATGTTTTCGATAATACAGAACACGCTGCAAATTTATTTGCACTTAAGGAGTTCGGAAATATATATACAAGACTTATGAACCCAACTACAGATGTATTAGAGCAAAGAGTTGCAGCTCTTGAGGGTGGAGTTGCTGCACTTGCAGTTGCATCAGGATCAGCTGCTATAACATATGCGATTATGAATATAGCTGAAGCAGGAGATGAAATAGTATCAGCAAGCACTTTATATGGAGGTACATATAATCTATTTGCATCTACTTTACCTAAGTTTGGAATCAACACTATATTTGTTAATCCAGATGATCCAGAAAACTTTAGAGGTGCAATTTCTGAAAAAACGAAAGCGATTTATATAGAGTCAATTGGTAATCCTGGAGCAAACATTGTAGACATTGAAAAAGTTGCAAATATCGCACATGAAAACGGTTTACCGCTAATCGTTGATAACACATTTGGTACTCCTTACCTTATAAAGCCAATAGAGCATGGAGCAGATATAGTTGTACACTCTGCAACTAAGTTCATTGGTGGGCATGGAACATCAATTGGTGGAATCATAGTTGACTCAGGTAACTTTGATTGGGCTGCATCAGGAAGATTTAAGGGACTAATTGAACCAGATAACAGTTATAATGGAATTGTGTATGCTGAAGCTTTTGGTAACATAGCATATATAATTAAAGCTAGAGTTCAACTTTTAAGAGATACTGGAGCTGCACTAAGCCCATTTAATGCATTCCTTCTTTTACAAGGACTTGAAACGTTATCATTAAGAGTAGAAAGACATGTTTCTAATGCTGAAAAAATAGCAGATTTCCTATCAAAGCATGAAAAGGTATCATGGGTAGACTATCCATATCTAGAAGGAAATAAGTATCATGATCTAGCTAAGAAATACCTTCCAAAGGGAGCAGGTTCAATATTTACATTTGGAGTAAAGGGTGGACTTGATAGTGCTAAGAAGTTTATAGAAAGTCTTGAAATTTTCTCACTACTTGCAAATGTAGCTGATGCTAAGTCACTAGTAATTCATCCAGCAAGTACAACACATGCACAATTAAATGAAGAACAACTAAAAGGTGCAGGAGTTAGTGAAGACCTTATAAGAATATCTGTTGGAATAGAAGATGTAAATGATTTAATTTATGATCTTGATCAAGCATTAAATAAATAATTTATAAAAACACCTTAGGGAATTTCCCTAGGGTGTTTTTGTTTTCTACTATTAAATACAATTTAACAAAATTATAACGAAGTTGACACTTAATCTATAATGTGTAAATATTCTTTTAAGAATTATATGAAATAAATTGTTAATAAGAAGGGAATAGTAACAATATGATAAAGGCAGATTTAATTAAAGAAATTAGCAGATTAAAGAAGGAAAAGAATGCTATAATACTTGCACATAATTATCAAATTCCAGATATACAAGATATAGCAGACATAGTAGGAGATTCGTTAAAATTAAGTCAGGAAGCAAGTAAATTAGATGCAAAAATAATTGTTTTAAGTGGAGTTCATTTTATGGCTGAAAGTGCCAAAATACTTTCTCCAGAAAAGAAAGTACTTATTCCATCAATGAATGCAGGTTGTCCTATGGCTGAAATGATCAATGTAGAAAAATTAAGAGAGTTTAAAGCTCAGCATAAGGGAGCTCCTGTAATTTGCTATGTTAATTCATCAGCAGAGGTTAAGGCAGAAAGTGATATATGTTGTACATCATCAAATGCACTTAAAATAGTTAAAGGGTTAAAGGAAGACAAGATTCTGTTTATTCCAGATAGAAATCTAGGAGATTATATATCAAAACAAGTTCCTGAGAAGGAAGTAATATCCTACAATGGTTTCTGTGTAACCCATAATAGAATAAGAATGGAAGAAATAGATGAAGCATTTGAAAAGCATAAAGGGGCACTTCTTCTAGCACATCCAGAGTGTGATCCTGAGGTAGTAAAAAGAGCTGATTTTGTTGGAAGTACAACTGAAATTATAAATTATGCTAAAAGTTCATCTGAGAAGGTATTCATTATAGGTACGGAAATAGGTGTAATGCATAAACTTGAAAATGACAATAGAGGTACAGGAAAAGAATTCTACTTACTATCTGACAGCTTAGTATGTTCAAATATGAAACAAAACAAACTTGAGGATATATATACTGTGTTAAGAGATGAAACAAATGAAATATTTGTAGATGAAGAAATAAGACTAAAGGCAAAGAAGTCACTAGATAGAATGCTAGAGTTAAGTTAAAGGTGTGAGGTAATGGATTGTTTAAAGTACGATGTGATAATAATAGGAACAGGAATAAGTGGGTTATTTACAGCTTTAAATATAGATAAAAGAAAAAATATATTAATGTTAACTAAAAAAGCTCTTGGTTCAGGCAGTAGCGAATTAGCCCAAGGGGGAATTGTTTCCTGTATAGATAAAGATTCACATTATAAAGATACATTAATAGCAGGAAGTTACTACAATGAAAAAGATGCTATAATTACACTTCAAGATGAATCAGAGGACAGTATAAATAAATTAATAGAGCTTGGGGTGGATTTTGATAAAGATGAAAGTGGAAATTTCCTATATACAAAAGAAGGTGGACATTCAAATGCAAGAATTCTTCACCATAAAGATGCTACAGGTAAGGAAATAATTAGAGCGTTAACTGATAAAGTGAGAGAAAGAAAGAATATAAAGGTTTTAGAAAATACATCAGTAATAGATATTCTAAGTAAAAAAGAAATAAATGCTGTTATATCCATTGGGGACTCACTTAAAATATTTTATGCAAAGAGCGTTGTTATAGCAACAGGTGGTATAGGTCAGGTATATAAAAATACAACCAATCCTTTGGACATAACAGGTGATGGTATTGCAATTGCAAGTAGAGCAGGAATTAATATATGTGATATGGAATTTGTTCAGTTTCACCCAACAGGTATGTATAGCGTAGATGAGGAAAGAAGAACTTTAATTTCAGAGGCAGTTAGAGGCGAAGGTGCAGTTTTAAGAAATATAAAAGGTGAAAGATTCATGGAAAAGTATCATGAGATGAAGGAACTTGCACCTAGAGACATAGTATCTATAAGTATATTTAAGGAGCTAATAGAAACAAATAGTGATTATATATTTCTAGATGTAACACATTTAGATAAAGACTTTATAAAAAACAGGTTTCCTAATATATATGAAAAATGTTTAAGTCTTGGAATTGATATTTCAAAGGATTATGTAAAAGTTTCTCCAACACAGCACTATTTAATGGGTGGTATAGAAACAAACCTTAATGGAAGAACGAATTTAAATGGAATATTTGCATGTGGTGAATGTGCAAGAACAGGGGTACATGGTGCAAATAGACTAGCAAGTAACTCCTTATTAGAAGGAATTGTATTTGCAAATAGGATATCAAGGGAGATTAATTCTATATCTTTTTCAGAAGCATCAATATCAAAGGAAGATTTAGAAAAAGATTTAAAACTATATAAAGGTAAGTTTAATAATTTTAATTGTATTTTAGATTTAGATGATATAAAAGATAATATAAAAGAAATAATGGAAAAATACGTTGGGGTTATAAAAAATGATGAAAATCTTACAAGGTCACTTGATACAATAAATAAAATAAAGCAGTCATTGGAAAATAACTTAAAACTATCAAAGGATTATTTTGAAGTTATTAATATAGTAACAGTATCAAAGCTTATTATAGAGGGAGCAATAAAGAGAAAAGAAAATATAGGAGCTCATTTTAAAGCTGACCTTAGGAGGGATTGTATTGTTAGATAGGTTTTTAATAATAGATATAATAAAAAATGCACTTATTGAAGATATGAATGCAGGGGATTTAAGTAGTAATTTAATTGATAATGAAAAACTTGGAAGTGCTGCTATAACTGCAAAAGAGGATGGAATAGTTTCAGGGATAAGTGTTGCTAAGGAAACCTTTAGATTTATTGATGAAGATATAAAGTTTACATCTTTAAAAGAAGATGGAGAAAATGTTTTTAAAGGTGAGGATATAATTATTATTGAGGGAAAATTAATAAGTATTCTTAAAGCAGAGAGGGTAGCCTTAAACTTTCTTCAAAGAATGTCAGGAATAGCTACAAAAGCTAAAATGTATGCTGAAAAGGTATCAAAATATAATGTAAAAATAGTTGATACTAGAAAAACTACACCAGGACTTAGAATCCTTGAAAAGTATTCTGTAAGGATAGGTGGATGTTATAATCATAGATATAATTTATCAGATGGGGTAATGATAAAAGATAACCACATAAAGGCATTAGGCGGTATAAAGAGCGCTGTGCAAAAAGCAAAAAGTTTAGTTCCTCATACTTCAAGAGTGGAAGTTGAAGTTTCAAATCTTCTAGAGGTTCAAGAGGCAATAGATTCAAATGCAGATATAATAATGCTAGACAATATGAACTTAGAAGACATGAAAAAAGCTGTGGAAATGATAAATAAAAAATGCATTGTAGAGGCTTCTGGGAATGTAACACTAAATACTGTTGAAGGCGTTGCAAGTGTTGGCGTTGATATTATATCTGTAGGAGAACTTACACATTCTGTTAAAAGTTTAGATCTTAGCTTAAATATAAAGGGTTAGATATAAATCTAACCCTTTTACTATACATATCTAAAATAATTCCCCATGTTTTTCGTAGTGAAAGACATCTCTTATTGAGTTATCATCATTTACGAAAACCACATTAGGCTTATGCTCCTTAGCTTCATCTGGAGTTAAAGATACATATGACATGATTATTACTTTATCATTAGCCTGTGCACATCTTGCAGCAGCTCCATTTAAACAAATAACTTTGCTTCCCTTTTCACCTCTTATAGTATAGGTTTCAAACCTTTCACCGTTATTTATATTTACAACTTGTACCTTTTCATATTCAAGTATGTTTGCAGCGTCTAAAAGGTCACTATCAATAGTTATGCTACCTACATAATTAAGGTTTGCCTCTGTAACCGTAGCCCTATGAATTTTTCCTCCAAGCATTGTTATATTCATTATATCACCTATTTCTATTTAATATTGTAAAGTAAATTGTCTATAAGTCTTGTTTTACCTATAAATACAGCTATAGCAATTAAAACATTTTCCTTTATAGTTGTAATTGGTTTTAGAGTATCTTGACTAACTATTTCAATATAGTCAATTTTGGCTAAAGGTTCCTTTGATATTTCATTTTTTATTATTTCTATAATACTTTTAGCATCTTTATTTTTATCAAGTTCAATTTTAGCTTTTTTAAGCGCTTTACTTAAGCAAAGGGCAGAAATTCTTTCTTCACTATTTAAATAAGAATTTCTAGAACTTTTGGCAAGTCCATCATCTTCTCTATAGATTGGACATGGAACAAGGGTAGTATCTATATTAAGGTCTTTCACCATTTTTTCTATTACTTTGTATTGCTGGAAGTCCTTTTCACCAAGATAGGCTTTAGTACAGCTTGTTATATTTAAAAGCTTCATAACAACTGTTGTAACTCCCCTAAAATGAGATGGGCGAGATTTACCACAAAGACAATCTGTAATTCCTGTAACCTCAACGAAACTTGAAAATCCATTTGGGTACATTTCTTGAACAGTTGGAGCAAATAAAATATCTACACCTGAATTTTTACAAATATCAGAGTCACCTTCTAAGTTTCTAGGGTATGTAGATAAATCTTCGTTTTCTCCAAACTGAATAGGGTTAACAAATATAGATACTATAATCTTAGTATTCTCAATCCTAGCCCTATCTATTAATGATTTATGTCCCTCATGTAAATATCCCATAGTAGGTACAAATCCAATAGTTTCATTATTTCTTTTAAATTCATTTATCTTGTTTTTAATTTCTTTAATTGTTGTTATTACTTCCATAAAACCCCTCACTTATATCATAGTTAATTTCAGATAAAGAATATGAATGTTCGATTAACGGGAAGTTTTCCTCATTAACATCTTTAATATAATTTTGAATTGCAAGATTCATACTTGCATCTAGATTTGCATAGTACTTTACAAACTTTGCTTTAAAATCCTTGAACATCCCTAGCATATCTGAATAAACAAGTATTTGTCCAGTTGTATTCATACCAGAACCTATTCCTATTGTAGGTATAGATATAGCCTCATCAATAAGCTTTGTAACTTCAAGGGGTATACATTCAAGTACAATAGAAAACACTCCAGCATCCTCAAGTCGTTTTGCATCTTCTATTAAAGATTTAATTTCACTATCATTTTTTCCTTGAACCTTATACCCACCAAATTTATTTATGGATTGAGGAGTAAGTCCAAGATGACCCATAACAGGTATTTGTGCCTTTACAATTCCTTTAATTGAATCGATTACATCACTTCCACCTTCAAGTTTAACTGCATTGCAAAATCCTTCCTTTACAAGTCTTCCAGCATTTTTTATCGCATCATAGGTTGAAGTTTGATATGACATAAAAGGCATATCTGTTATAAGTAAAGAATTTTTAACGGCACGTGAAACAGCTCTACTGTGATGAATCATATCATCCATAGTTACACTTAAAGTATTTTCATATCCAAGTGCAACTGTACCTAAAGAATCTCCAACGAGTATTCCATTTACACCTGATGAATCAATAATTTTAGCAGTGGTGTAATCATACGCCGTAAGTAAGGTAAGCTTTTCATTTCTTTTTTTTGCTTCCTTAAATGTTAAAACCGTATTTTTCATAAATAATCCTCCAATTTAGGTGTAGTTCTAATTGATACCACCCTAATTAAAATTTACTTAAAAATTAAAGAAATTTCAAGTTTTTATGTGCAATAAGTAAATAAATAAAGAATAGATCATTGTAAACTAGTTATAATAGGATAGTTTACAATGGTCTTTTTTTAATGTAAAATGAAAAAAATCTATAAATTATCTAAGGAGTAGATATGGAAGAGTATTTTAAGGAAAAAATTAAAGAGGTAAAAATAAATAATCTTTATAGATGTGAAAAAGAAATAGATTCTATAAATATAAAAATCAATTTAGCCAGTAATGATTATATGAATATGTCACAAAATGATATTCTAAAGGATAAGGTAATAGAAGCTTCAAAACTCTACGGAGTAGGAAGTCCATCATCTAGACTTGTCTCTGGTACACTTAGTATTCATAAGGAACTTGAAAGAGAAATTAGTAAAATTAAAAAAACAGAGGATACGATATTAGTTGGTTCAGGCTATATTGCAAACATCGGAGTAATAAATGCTATATGTAATAGGGACTTTGTTATATTTTCAGATAAAATAAATCATGCAAGTATAGTTGATGGTGCTATTTTAAGTAGAGCAAATTTTGTTCGTTATAAGCATGGTGATTATAAGGATTTAGAGAACCAAATAGCTAAATATATAGATAAGAAAAAAGTAATAATTACAGATGGTGTTTTTAGCATGGATGGTGACATAGCACCTTTAAAGGAAATATGCCGAATTGCAAATGATAGCAATTCAGTTTTAATAGTAGATGATGCACATGGATTTGGTGTTTTAGGGGAAAATGGAGGGGGAAGTATTGAGTACTTAGGCCTTCAAGGGGAGAATATAATTCATGTTGGAACACTAAGTAAAGCAGCAGGTTTATATGGTGGGTTTGTATCAGGTAAGGGATATGTTATTGATTATCTTAGAAACTTTTTAAGAGGATTTATATATTCAACTGCGTTGCCTCCAACTGTTGTTTATCCTGCTATAGAATCTATTAGAATTTTAGCTGAAATGAAAGAGGAAAGAAGAATACTTCAGGAAAACTCTAACTATTTAAGGGAAAGACTAATTGATATGGATATGGAAACTTTAGGATATGATACACCAATTGTTCCTATTATTTTAAAATGCGAAAAAAAGGTTTTAGAAGTTTCGAAAAGACTTTTAGATGAGGGAATATATGTTCCGGCTATAAGAGTACCAACGGTACCTAAAAATCAGGCAAGGCTTAGAGTATCATTAGGTCAAAAAACAACAAGGAAAGAAATAGACATCTTTTTAGAAAAAATTAAGGGGATAGTATAGATGAAAAAGATTTTAATAATATCGGGATGGATTGGAAATAGGAAGATATTTTCCCCTATAATAGATAAATTACAGGGGAGTGATATAAGATTTATTGATTTTCAGCAAATAGATAATAAGGAAAGTATAGTAGTTAAAGTTAATGAAAGTATAAAGGAATTTAATCCAGATATAGTTATAGCATGGTCTATGGGAACACTTGCACTACTTAAAGCTTTAGAAGAAAAAGTTGTTAAAAGTAAGCTTGTTTTAATAGCTCCTACTAGTAAATTTACTAAGAATGAACATAATAGCTTTGGGTGGATCAGTAGAGTAGTAGATTCTATGATAAAATCACTAAAAACAAGTAAGGAATTAACTCTAGAAAAGTTTTGTAATAATATGCTCACTAAAAATGAAATGAAATATAAAAGCTTAGTTATAGATAATTTAGAATTAGGGGATTTGTTGATAGATAGTAGCACTTTATCAAATGGACTTCTATTTTTAAGAGACGTGGAAGCTTCTAATATAGATAAAATAGAAAATGAAACCCTTATAATTCACGGAGAAGAGGATTTTATATGTAGTGTACATGGAGCAGAATATATAAATAAAAAGCTTAAAAACTCAACTTTAAAGGTTATAGATAACTGTGGTCATATACCGTTTATTACCAGCAAAAAAGAGTTTATCAATATTTTATATAATTTCTTAGGGGATATTAATAATGATTAATAAGGAAAGAGTAAAGTGTAGATTCAATAAGTCATCAGTTGATTATAATAAATATGCTAAGGTTCAAGTTACAATGGCAAGTCGTCTCATGAATATGATAAATAAAAGTGATATAAAAACTATTCTTGAAATAGGATGTGGAACAGGTAATCTAACTAATATGTTGTTAGATAAGTTTAGGAATGTAAGTTTAACTGTTATGGACTTATCAGAAAAAATGCTAGATGAAACTAGGAAGAATATATCAGTTAGAAATCTTGAAAATATAGAATTTATTTGTCATGATGGTGAGACCTGTGAACTAAACAAAAAATATGATTTAATAATATCAAATGCAACATTTCAATGGTTTAATTCCTTAGAAGAGTCAATAAAAAAATATATAGACCTTTTAAATGAAAATGGACAACTTCTTATATCAACATTTGGTGAGGATACCTTTATAGAACTTGAAAAGTCAGGAATTAAAGCAGCAAGGGAGCTAAATGTGGAGCATAACTTTAAGCTCAGAAGGTCATTTGTAGGAATAGATGAGATAGAAAATATAATAAAGAATCAAAATATAAATTATAAAGTTGTAGATGAAAAATTAAAAGAATATCATAAAAGCTCTAGGGATTTTATAAAGTCAGTTAAAAAGATAGGTGCAAATACTTGTGGAAGTGAAGGGGGAATTACTCCTCCGAGAGTTATTAAAAAAGTTTTAGAGGTTTATGATAGGGATTTTGTTGAAAATAAATTTGTGTATTCTACGTATCACTGTATATATATTTCTATTAATAAGTAATGGCTTCCTTATAAAGGAAGCCATTACTTATTATTTCCAAAGAATTTCTATATCACAAAGTCGATTATCTTCATTATCACATATAGTATGTAAGGTTCTTGTATTATTACCTTCAGTTATTATGTTAGCTTTTGAAGTTATGCTTCCACCATATCGTTTCTCCTTAGAATAAAGTATTCTAACATTTAGTGGAGTTTTACTTCCCATAAATTCAATGCTAAGAGTTTCTAGAGCCCATGTTATATACTTTGAGTTGTTTACATGATTATTAGTATCAATATCTGTATATCTAACGTCAAATTTAGCCTCAATAGTGAAATCATTTACCCTTTGGGGTTTCATAACTTCAACAACTTCTTCATCACCTTCAATAAGTCCAAAACACTTAATATCATGAAAGGATAATCTTATAGGTCGTCTTCTTTTAGTATCTAAGTACATCCAAGAACTTTTTCCTTCAACTATAACATTATCATCCTTATCTTTTATTTGAAAAACTCTGTAGGCAAAGAATTTTTTATATGAATAAGGAATAGTTGTAACAGATATTTTCTCGTTATAGTGAGGTAGCCTAGTAATATCAATATCCCATTGGCAGATAACCCACCCTCTATTAACTTCCTTTAAAGCATCAACATTTAGCCCAACACTAGTTGCTTGAAAAGTTGCAAGGTCAGTAAAATAATTAATTATAGATGGAAGGAAGGCTTTGTTGGTAAAATCTATATCATCATATCTAACTACATAATCAGTTGTAATAGGTACTCCGGCCATTAATTAACACCTCTATTTCAGTTAATATATTCGCTATAGAAATTATACCATAAAACCTAGTATTTTATAGAAATTTACTTATCTAAAGTATTATTGTGTAGGTAAAAATTATATTTTGTAAAATATAAATTAATGGAAGATTCAAATAATAGTAATAAAATTGATTTTATCATACTTTTTTCTGATAATTTAATCTAAATTTATTAATTTTAATTGAAACTAGGATTTAAAAAAGTTAATATATATATATTATTTGTAATTAAAGAAGAATATTAATTTTTATTTTGAGGTGTGGTTATGGGATTTAAAGAAAGGTTAAAAGAAAAGATACTTGTTCTTGACGGTGCAATGGGAACAGCAATTCAATCATATAATTTAACTGAAGAAGATTATAGGGGAGAAATATTTAAGGATAGCAAGTTTGAATTAAAGGGAAATAATGATCTTTTAGTTTTAACAAGACCAGATGTTATTAAAGAAATACATACAAAGTATTTAGAAGCTGGTGCTGATATTATAGAAACTAACAGTTTTAACGCAACAAGAGTTTCACAGTTTGATTATGGAACTCAAGATATTATATATAAATTAAATTTTGAAGCAGCAAAGCTTGCGAGAAGTTGTGCAGATGAAATTACTTCTAGAAGTCCTGAAAAACCAAGATTTGTTGCAGGGTCTGTTGGACCAACAAATAAAACTTTATCATTATCACCTGACGTTGAAAATCCAGGATTTAGAGCTATTTCCTTTGATGAAATGGTAGATTCGTATAAGGAACAAATGGAAGGTCTTATTGATGGTGGAGTAGATGTAATCCTAATTGAAACAATATTCGATACTTTAAATGCAAGAGCTGCAATTTTTGCTTTAAACCTAATTAATGAAGAAAGAAATATTGAAGTTCCAATAATGATATCTGGAACTTTAACAGATAAAAGTGGTAGAACACTATCAGGACAAACACTTGAAGCGTTTATTGAATCCATTAAAAATGAATATGTTATATCAGTAGGACTTAACTGTTCATTTGGAGCAAAGGATTTAATACCATTTATTAAGAAGCTTTCAAATGAAGTTCCATATTATGTAAGTGTATATCCAAATGCAGGTCTTCCTAATAGATTTGGTGAATATGATGAAAAGCCAGAGGTAACAGCTGAAAACCTAAAGGAACTTGTTGATGGACAGCATTTAAATATTGTTGGTGGATGCTGTGGAACTACCTATGAACATATAAATAAAATAGCTGAACTTGTGGATGGGAAAGCCCCTAGAGTTCCTAAGGAAAAGGTTCTTGAAACAAGATTTGCAGGACTTGAACTTGTTCGTGTAACAAAGGAAAATAATTTCTTAAACATTGGTGAGAGAACAAACGTTGCAGGATCTAAAAAGTTTGCAAGACTTATTAAAGAAAAGAATTATGATGAGGCACTGTCTATTGCAAGGGATCAAGTTGAAAATGGTGCACAGGCAATTGACATAAACTTTGATGATGGAATGTTAAACTCAGAGGAAGAAATGGATATATTCCTAAAACTTCTAGCCTCAGAGCCGGAAATATCAAGGGTTCCTGTGGTTATTGACTCTTCTAAGTATTCTGTTATATTAAGTGGACTTAAGGCTATTCAAGGAAAATCAATAGTTAATTCAATAAGTCTTAAAAATGGAGAAGAAGAGTTTATTGAATATGCAAAAACTATTAAAAGATTTGGTGCTGCAATAGTTGTAATGGCATTTGATGAAACTGGACAAGCAGATACCTATGAAAGAAAGATTGAAGTTTGTAGTAGAGCTTATAACATACTAGTAGATAAGGTTAATTTCCCAAGAGAAGATATAATCTTTGACCCTAATATTCTAGCAATTGCAACTGGTATGGAGGAGCATAATAGCTATGGTATTGATTTTATAAGAGCAACTAAGTGGATAAAGGAAAATCTGCCTGGGGCTAAGATATCAGGTGGACTTTCAAATCTATCATTCTCATTTAGAGGAAATAATATAATAAGAGAAGCTATGCACTCAGTGTTCTTATATCATGCAATTGAAGCAGGAATGGATATGGCAATACTAAATCCAGGAATGATTCAAATATATGATGAAATAGATAAGGACCTTTTAGAAAAGGTTGAAGCGGTTGTATTAAATACTCATCCTGAGGCATCAGAGGAGTTAATAGAATTTGCTGAAAAGTATAAAGGCGAAGGTGAAAAAATAGAAGAAAACAAGCTAAAGTGGAGAGAGGCAAGTGTAAATGAAAGATTAAAACACGCTTTAGTAAAGGGAATTGTTGATTTCGTAGAAGAGGATGCAATAGAAGCTAGGGCTAACTTTGAAAGATCTTTAGA
The DNA here is from genome assembly GCF_001047375.1 of Clostridium cylindrosporum DSM 605. Lineage (NCBI taxonomy): Bacteria > Bacillati > Bacillota > Clostridia > Eubacteriales > Clostridiaceae > Clostridium > Clostridium cylindrosporum. The sequence goes on along the minus strand of NZ_LFVU01000028.1, from coordinate 148,121 downwards.
TGTAATAGAAGGTCCTTTAATGGATGGTATGAAAGCTGTTGGGGAACTATTTGGTGAAGGTAAGATGTTCCTTCCTCAGGTTGTAAAAAGTGCCAGAGTTATGAAAAGAGCAGTAGGGGCATTAATGCCATATATTGAAGAGGAAAAGGAAAAAGGATCATCAAACTCAGGAACTATTGTAATTGCAACAGTTAAGGGAGATGTTCACGATATTGGAAAGAACATAGTAGGTGTTGTACTGGCTTGTAATAATTTTAATGTTATTGACCTTGGAATAATGGTACATCCTGAGGAAATAGTAAAGGCTGCAAAGGAAAATTCAGCGGATATTGTTGCTCTTTCAGGGCTTATAACTCCATCTCTTGATGAAATGGGAATTGTAGCTGAAATGATGGAGAAGGAAGGTCTTGATATTCCAATAATGGTAGGTGGAGCAACAACAAGTAAGGTGCACACTGCTGTTAAGCTTTCCCCTAAGTATTCCGGTGGAGTTGTACACACTCTTGATGCATCAAAGGCAGTTGAAGCTGCGAAATTCTTAGCAGATAAGAATAAAAGAGTAGATTACTTAAAAAATATTAATGAAGAGTATGAATCAATAAGTGAAAGCTACAGAAAAGAAGATGAAAAGCTTTTATCATTTGAAGAGGCTAAATCAAATAAGCTTAACATTGATTGGAATGAAATAGATGTAAAGACTCCAGAATTCACAGGAACTCAAAAGATAGAAGTACCAATTAATGAGCTACGTGAAGGAATTGATTGGACATTTTTCTTTGTAGAATGGGGAATTAAAAAGAGTTTCCCAAATGTACTTGAAGATGAAAGGTACAAAGATGAAGCTAAAAAGCTTTATGATGACGCAAATGAAATGCTTGATGAACTTGAGAAAAATGAAAAAATACTTCCAAATGGAGTTTATGGAATATATAATGCAAACTCTGATAATGAGGATATTATTATATTCAGTAATGAAAAAGAAGTAGAAAGATTTAATACATTAAGACAACAAAAGGTTACAAATGATGGTGTTAATTTATCACTTGCAGACTTTGTAGCACCACTTAGCAGTGGAAAGAAAGATTTTATCGGAGGGTTTATAGTAACCGCAGGAAGAGAATTAGATAAAATATATGATAATTATAAGGCAGAGGGAGATGAATATAAAGCACTAATGGTAAAAATTCTATCACATAGAATTGCAGAAAGCTTTGCATCATATCTTCATAAAACACTTCAAAATAAATATTGGAGTTTTGAGGTAGAGGGGATAAGACCTGCCTTTGGATATCCTTGTCTTCCTGATCACTCAGATAAGGTTAAATTATTTTCACTACTTGATGGTGAAAATAACACAGGTGTTACTTTAACTGATAGTTTTATGATGGAACCAGTTTCAAGTGTATGTGGATTATACATTGTAAAAGATTTTGCAAGATACTTCTCAGTTGATAGTATAACAAAGGAACAAGTTGAAGATGTTACAAAGAGAAAAGATGTAGATATAGAATTTACAAAGAAAATGCTTGCAAATAACTATAGAGAAAAATAAAATGTTGAAATCAGGTAGGGTAATTACTCTATCTGATTTCATTTAAAAAAGCTATTTAATAGAAAACTTCTATTAAATAGCTTTTAATTTACATATAACATAATAAGTAGGACAAATAAAGTAGTGGTAGTACTTTACCTGCCCTATTTAGGAAAGGAAATTGAATTGATATAGGAATAAACTATAATAATTATAGAAAAATGTAATATAATAACAAAATTTGTTTGAAATTTTGTATTTCCTATTAATCATTATAAAATGTAAAATTAAGAAGAATTTAAAACCAATTAATTAAATGTAATGATAGTTTAAAGGTATTAACTATCAATTTTATTATCACTACGTTATCCTAGTGATAGTATAACGTAGTTGAATTGGAATTTCAATACCTATCTTTAAAAATAAATATATTTATATAAAAACCTTTTAAAACTTGGAGGTGAAGTAATGGGTGAAATAAGTAAGGGAGTATCTAAGGGAGATGGACTAGGACTTATACTTGGAAGAAATGCATACCTAGAGGATAAGATTCCTTGTAATACACTTTTTGTTAAGGTTTTAAGATGTTCATCCTCTAGAAATATAAAGTATATAAACATAAATGATGCTGTTAAGATTCCTGGTGTTGAATGCATACTAACAAATAAAAGTATACATAAAGTGGGAACTAGTGAACTAGGAGAAGATGAATTTAATTCAATATTTCCAAATGATATTGCACTTATTGCAGCATTAGACGAAGAAAGTGCAAATGAGGCAATGAAACTTATAAAAATTGAATATGAATTAGATGAGATTAAGATTCTAAGTATAAATAAGAAAGATGATTTAAGCGTAATATATAGTTTTGGAAATGTTGATAAGGAGTTTAAGCACGACCTCGTTATACTGGAGGAAGTATACCGAACTCAATCTATTTATCAAGGGTTCCTTGAAACCTGTAGGTCATATACCTATTTTGATCAATATGAAAGACTTGTTGTGGTATCTACAAGTGAAGTCCCATTTTTAGTTAGAAAGATTCTTTCAGAAAGACTACAAGTTCCAATAGGAAAGATTAGGGTTATAAAACCTAAAACAGGTGGCGGTTATGGGGGAAAGAGTATAGTAAGCTCTGAGTACTATCCAGCTATTATAACTTTAAAAACAGGAAAACCTGCAAAGGTTATTTATACAGTTGATGAAACCTTTAATATGGTGGAAGAAAAGAGTGAAACAGATGTTAAGGTTAAATTAGGAGCTACAAGAGAGGGGAAAATTAGTGCAATAGATATAGAGATATCCCAAGGACCAGTTAACCGTGTAGATTACAGTGACCATCCTATTATTGATGCTGCATCAGAGGTTATGAGTTTATATAATTTTAAAGCTGCAAGATTTTTAAGTAATATTTCAGCAAATAGGTTAAAGAAATCTGATTTAAGCGAAGTAGTATTTGGAATTGAAAGCACAATAAATAATCTAGGTAAAAAATTAAATATGGATATCATTAAGATTCATGAAATCAATATGATCAAAAAAGGTAATGAAATAAATCAAAGGATACTAGATGATAAAAATTATGCTTTAGATTATTGCATAAAAAGGGGAAAAAAGCTTATAGAATGGGATGAAAAGTACCCTAAAAAGCAAGTAGCATCAAATAAAGTTCGTGGAATTGGAATGTCAATAGCAAGACAAGATATAGGAGTGCCATATGAAGACGCTGCTTCATCCACAATTAAATTTAATGAAGATGGTACATTTATGTTAACTATAGGAACTAATGACCTTGGAATATGTAGTAGTACAATACTCTCGCAAATTTGTGCTGAAGCTATTGGAGTTACAACAGATAAAGTCATGGTTTTATCATGTGATACAGACCTTATGCCTTTTTATAGTAATACATATTCTACTAAGACACTTTATGCTCTTGCTAATGCTGTGAAAAAAACTGGAGAAAAAATGAGGAAACTAATTATTGAGACAGCTGGGGAAATTCTAGGTACAGATGTATCTTTAATTATCTATGATGGGGAGACAATAAGAATTAAAAACTCAGATAAAGTAATGACTATGAGAGAATTTGGTAAAAAGGTTGTATACGCTTTAAAGCAATTATTTGTATGTGACTCCTATACATTTAAAAAAACAACACCATCATATATGGCAGGATTTGTTGAGGTTGAGGTAGATACTGAAACAGGAAAAATTCGTGTAGAGAATTTTGTAGGTGTTTTTGATATTGGAACAGTTATAAATCCAACTCTTATGAAGGTAGAAGCTGAATCTTCAATTCTTCGAGGAATAGGAATGGCAATGTATGAGGAAGTTAAAAAGAATAGTGAAAATAACATGGATTTAAATCCTTTAATATATAGAATCCCAACAAGAAATGACTTTGGAAATATAACAGTAGAATTTACAAATACCTATGATGCAAGTGGTGTATATGGTGCAAAATCAAGTTTAAATATTGGGTTTAATACAGTTCCAGCTGCGATTCAAGAGGCTGTATATAATGCAATTGGTGTAAGAGTTAATGAATTACCAATTACATCAGAAAAAATAATTATGAATAATAAAACTTCTAAGTAATTAGTTAATTTCCTTCATTTGAAGGTGATTATAAATTAGCTAATTTATAAATTTTAATTAGCTAAACATATTTTAATAAGGGGTGGTAGAAAAGTGGCAATTATGACAATAGGTGAATACAAAAAGCCTACAAGTGCTAAGGAGGCATATGAACTTATGACTTCCAAAAAAGGTTCAGTATTAATAGGAGGAGGGGCTTTTGTTCATCTTACTCCTAGACATATTGGACTTGCAATTGATTTATCAGATACAGGACTTGATTATATTAAGGAAACTGATGATGCAATTGAAATTGGGGCAATGGCAACATTAAGAGACATTGAGGTAAATGGTATTTTAAAGGGATATTTTGATAATGTACTATCAAAGTCTGTTGAGAGTATTGTAGGTCTTCAATTAAGAAATTCAGCAGCTGTTGGTGCAACAGTTTATTCAAGGTATGGATTTTCAGACTTTATAACAGCTCTAAGAGTTTTAGACACTAAAGTAGTTCTTCATAATGGGGGAGAAATATCACTAGATGAATTTATCGAATCAAAAAGAGAAAAGGACTTACTTGAAAAGATTATCATTAAAAAAGAAGATTTAAGAGCATCTTTTCAAATGATGAGAAATTCAATAGCTGATTATGCAATTTTAAATGTTGCAGTTTCAAAATCAGGAAACAAATTCAAAATTGCAGTAGGTGCAAGACCAGTTATTGCAGAGTTTCCATTAAAGGCAATGGAATATATAAACTCTAATGAAGTAAATGAAGAAACAGCTGATATGGCAGGTAAAATTGCATCAGAAGAACTTAAATTTGGAAATAATGGCTTAGGTTCAAGCGAATATAGAAGGCATCTTTGTAGAGCGCTTGTAAAGTCAGCAATACTGGAGGTGCTATAGATGAAAGTTACTTTAAATATAAATGGGAAAGATCATAATTTAGAAATTAAACCACATGACTACATTCTTGATGTATTAAGAAAAATTGGATGCCATAGTGTAAGACGTGGATGTGAAACATCATCATGTAGTGTATGTACTATTCTTATGGATGGAAAGCCTATTCACTCATGTTCAACCTTTGCAGCTAGATGTGAAGGCCACAAGATAGTAACTGTTGAAGGCGCAGGAGAAGAAGGAAAAAGATTTGCAGAAATAATAGTAGAGTCAGGTGTTGACCAATGTGGATATTGTAGCCCAGGGTTTATATTAACTGTTCTTGGAATGAAAAACGAACTTAAAAATCCTACAGATGATGAAATAAAGCATTATCTTGTAAATAACCTTTGTAGATGTACAGGATATGAAGGTCAATTAAGAGCAATTAGAAAGTTCTTAGAGGAGGTAAAATAATGAAAGAGGTAACTAGAAGTCTTCCAAAAGTAGATGGTTTAGGGTTAGTCCTTGGGAAACCTGTTTATACAGATGATTTAGCAGATCCAAATGCACTTGTTGTAAAAATTTTAAGAAGCCCACATGCATTTGCAAAAATAAAATCAATAAACACTGAAATTGCTAAGAAAGTTCCAGGAATTGAATGTATATTAACTCATCATGATGTACCAAAGGTTAGATATACAAGAGCTGGACAAGCTTATCCAGAAACATCACCACAGGACACACTAATATTAGATGAGTATGTACGTTATGTTGGAGATGACGTTGCAATAATTGCAGGGGTAGATGAGGAATGTGTTGAAAAGGCTAAAAAACTTATAAAAGTTGAATATGAAGTTTTAGAGCCAATTCTTGACCTTGAAAAAGCTGAAGGAAATTCTATAATAATACATCCAGAGGATGACTGTGAGTGTCTTGTAGACGTAGGTTATGACCCTACAAAAAATATAGTATGTAAACTTAAATATGATCATGGAGATATAGAGAAAGTTTTTGCTGAAAGCGATCTTGTACTTGATAGAACATATTATACACAATCTTCTCATCAAGGTTTTATGGAAACATTTAGAAGTGCTACACATATAGATGAACATGGTAGATTAGTTGTAATATCTTCAACACAAGTACCTTTTCATGTTAGAAGATCTCTTGCAAAAGCTCTAGAGATGCCAATCGGTAAAATCAGAATAATAAAACCAAGAATCGGTGGAGGATATGGTGGAAAGCAATCTGGTAATTCAGAATACTATCCAGCATTAGTTACTATGAAAACTGGAAAGTCAGCTAAAATTATCTTCACAAGGGAAGAAACCTTTGAAGCTGGACTTCCAAGAATACCAATGAGATTAGATATTAAGGTTGGAGCAAATAAAGACGGTAGAATTACAGCAATTGATCTTAAGGCTGTTGGTAGTGCAGGAGCCTATGGAGAACATGCAAACTCTATACTATTTGCAACTGTTATGAAGGTTTTAAACCTTTATAATAAAATAGATGCAGGTAGATACGTAGGAACAGGGGTGTATACAAACACTGTACCTACAGGAGCGTTTAGAGGATTTGGAGCAACTCAAGGTGTATTTGCCCTTGAAAATACTGTAAATGAAATTGCTGATATATTAAAAATGGATCCTACAGTAATTCACGATAAGAACATGATTAAAAAGGGAGAAAAAACGATTAAATTTAGATGTAATGGGATTGAAAATAGAGGCCCAGATGAAGTAATGCAAAGTTGTGGACTTGAGTACTGTGTTAAAAGAGGTAAGGAACTTATAGGATGGGATGAAAAGTTCCCAGGAAAACAAGTAGGTCCTAACAAATTCCGTGGAGTTGGTATGGCTATAGCAAGACAAGGTTCTGGCGTACCATACCAAGATATGGGCTCAGCCACATTAAAGTTTAATGATGATGGTTCATTTATGTTATTTATTGGTGCCACTGATTTAGGTACAGGAAGTGACACTATTCTTTCACAAATTTGTGCTGAGGCAATTGGTGTTGAAACAGAAAATATTGCAGTTTTATCATCGGATACTGACCTTACACCATTTGACAGTGGAGCCTATGCATCAAGTACAACATATGTATCAGGTAATGCAGTTAAGAAAACTGGAGAGAAAATGAGAAGTATGATAATGGAAGAAGCTGCAAGGGTTCTTAATGTTCCACTATCAACAATTACCTTCGAAGATGGAGTAATAAGTGTTGAGGGAACAAGTCATAGCATAACTCTAGGAAATCTTGCAAAGACGCTTATGTATGCACAAAAGCAATTGGTTGCAAGTGATTCATATGTAGGTCACAAATCACCACCACCATATATTGCTGGGTTTGCAGAAGTAGAAGTTGACACTACTACAGGAAAGGTATTCCTTGAAAACTTTGTAGGAGTTCTAGATATAGGAACACCTATTAATCCACTTCTTGCGAAAATACAAGCAGAAGGGGGTATACTTCATGGAATAGGAATGGCTCTACATGAAGAAGTTAGAACAAGTAGTACAGGAAAGATGCAAACAAATACCTTTATGACTTATAAGGTACCTACTAGAAAGGACTTTGGAAAAATTATTACTGAATTTGATGATAGTTATGAACCAACTGGTCCTTATGGAGCAAAGTCTGTTGGAGAAGTAGGGCTTAATACATCTTCGCCAGCTATTAGAGAAGCTATCTATAATGCAGTAGGAGTAAGAGTAAATTCTATACCTATAACACCTGAAAAGGTACTTATGGCCCTTAAGGAAAAGGAAGCAAAATAACATATATAATTAATAGATAAAGTGCAAAGGCCAGTATGATAAAACATTATTATACTGGCAGCCACTTTATTTATTATAAATTGAGGTGAAAATGTAAAATGGAAGTAGAGGGAATTGTTTTAGCCGCTGGTTTATCAACAAGAACAGGTGACAATTATAAAATGTCATTAGATATAGATGGGAAATCTATTATAGAAAGATGTATAGAGGGGATGTATGATGTTTGCTCTAAAATAATCGTTGTAGGAGGACATCGTATAGAAGAAATACACTCGATTCTAAGTAGATATAATAAGGTTAAGGTTGTTTACAATGAGAATTATAGAGATGGAATGTTTAGTTCTGTAAAAGAAGGGGTAAGGCATATTACAAAGGAGCGTTTTTTCTTTACTCCAGGGGACTACCCAATAATCAATAAAAACACATACAATGCCATATTAAAGATTGATTCAGATATTGTTATTCCAAGGTTTAATGAAAGAAAAGGACATCCAATTTTGATAAAAAGCTATTTGATAGAAGACTTACTTAACAATTGTAATTATACTAGTTTAAGAGATTTTGTGAGAAGTAAATATGCAATAATTATAGATGTAAATGATTCTGGAGTATTAAAAGATGTTGATACTATGGAGGACTACGATTCTGTTATGAAAATTGTATTAGATAATAAAGAAAATATGATTAAGAAATTACAAATAACTATATGATGGTTATTTGTTTTTTTTATTATTAAAAGGTTAAAATAGATATAAATAGTGATAAAAATAAGTTTATGTAATAAGTGTTAGCAATTAAATTATTTATCTGTCAGAAAATTAGCAGAAAGCAACAAATTATTTCTCAGGAAATAAAATGTGCTATATTTCAATATTTTATATTAAAATTAAGAAGTATTTTTAAATTTCATGTATAATGTTATAATATTAAAGGATTACTAGGGAGTAAAATGAAGTTTACGCTTGTTAATATAGATTGAGTAAGAAGGTGAAGCTAATGAAAGATAAGAAGGATATTAAGGTTGTTGTGGGAATGTCAGGTGGAGTAGATTCATCGGTTTCAGCACTTCTTTTAAAGGAGCAAGGATACGACGTCATAGGTATATTCATGAAAAACTGGGACGAAAAAAATGAAGATGGTGTTTGTACAGTTGAAGAAGATTATGATGATGTAAGAGCTGTATGTGATCAAATTGGGATACCATATTATACCGTAACCTTTGTCAAAGAGTATTGGGATAGGGTTTTTACTTACTTCCTTGAAGAGTATAAAAAAGGAAGAACACCTAATCCAGATGTTATGTGTAATAAGGAAATAAAGTTTAAGGCTTTTTTAGATCATGCTATGAAAATAGGAGCAGACTACATAGCTATGGGACACTATGCCCAAGTTGAAAACAGAGATGGAGAATACTGTCTTATAAGAGGTAAGGATAATAACAAGGATCAAACATATTTTTTATGTGAATTAACACAGGAACAGCTTTCTAAAACAATGTTTCCAATTGGACATCTTGAGAAAAAGGAAGTTAGAGAAATTGCTACAAAGGCAGGACTTAAAACGGCCTCTAAAAAGGACAGTACAGGGGTATGCTTTATAGGAGAGAGGAACTTTAGAGAGTTTTTATCGAATTATCTTCCAGCAAAACCAGGAAACATAAAAAGTTTAGATGGTAAAGTTTTGGGAAAACATTATGGGCTTATGAATTATACACTAGGACAGAGAAAAGGCCTTGGAATAGGTGGAGCAGGTGAGCCATGGTTTGTTGTAGATAAAAATCTTGCTACAAATACCCTATATGTTGTTCAAGGTGAAGATAATCCATTATTATTATCCTTTGGATTAGTAGCTAAGGATATAAACTGGATTAATAAGTCCCAAGATGAAAATGAATTTAACTCTACTGCTAAGTTTAGATATAGACAGCCAGATCAGGGAGTGAAAGTAAAACCTATAACTAAGGATACAGCATTAGTTATTTTTGATGAACCACAAAGGGCTATAACTCCAGGTCAAGCAGTTGTATTTTATGATGGAGATAAATGTCTTGGTGGAGGTTTTATAGACGCATACTTTAAGACTGAAAGAGATCTTCAAGAATATATAGAAAAAATATAAATTAAAGCAGCCAAAATGGCTGCTTTAATTTATATTATTATCCTTTGCACTTGAAAATAATAATTCCAATAATCATTATTCCAACGCCTATAAATTTAGATAACCCAAACTCAACAGGAGCAGTTCCAAATAAAGTAAACTTATCAATTGCTGCAGCTGTTAAAAGCTGCGCAACTAAAATTGTAGAAACTGCACAGGTAGGCCCAAGTAGTGATACACCCTTTATAACTGTAAATGTTATTAAGGCACCAATAATACCACCTGTTAAGTATAATTTATCTACTTCAACAATCTTTCTAAAGTCACCATTTGCTACGAAAAGTAAAGCTAAAATAGAAACAATTAGTGCAGTTCCATGAACAAATGCACTTGCTTCCCAAATACCTATTCTCTCGTTTAGACGAGTATTAAAAACTCCTTGGAAACTCATAAGTGCTCCAGCTACAATAGAAAAAATAATACCAATCATATTTAAACACCTCGGTATTATTCTAAATAAAACTGCTTGTTTTTATACATATATGTATATGGAATAAAATGCAACATGAAAATCTATAGCTAAAGCATTCCATTAAAAAAGGAACCTAAAAAGGTTCCTTGAAAATCAAATTTAATTAAAATTCTCTACTTTGGTTTTTCTTAGCTCTTCTACAATCAGGGCATCTCTTAGGTTCATTTTCGAATCCTTTTTCTGCGTAGAACGCTTGTTCTCCTTCAGTGAAGATAAATTCCTTTGAGCAATCTTTGCATACAATTGTCTTGTCTGCCATTTTACATACCTCCTGTAGTTTAGGGATTCACCAGATTCAATAGACTCATTCTCCCGAAATAGAAGGGTAAACATGGTCTAGACGGGTTAAATTCCTAATTAAAATTTTTAATTATTATATCATTTTTTTAATTTTCAGGCAACAATATTGTTATATTTTTAAGTATGTAAATAATCTTAGTAATAATTAATAGATATCTGCAAAGATTATATATAAAGTATAAATAATATAGAATTTTATTAGACAAAATATAGACATAGATTATTCGACAAAATATTTCTAATTAAAATAAAAAAATATATATTTAAATATATTATTCTCTAATTGATAGTTTTATTGCAATGATATATAATAAAGTTGTTAAAATTACAAAATTCATTCAGTAAAATTTATAGGTTTGTATAATTCTATAAGTATATTGTATAATTGTGTAGGAAAATATAAAATTAGATGGAGTTGAATTAATTTATGATACTAATAAAAGAGTTTGAATTTGATGCTGCACATAACTTGGTAAAATATCATGGTAAATGTGAAAGATTACATGGGCATACTTATAAGTTAATTGTGAAGATTGAAGGAGAACCAGGTGAAGAAGATATGGTTTTTGACTTCGTTGAGCTTAAGAGAATAGTAAAAGCTAAAGTAATAGATAAGTTAGACCATTATTATTTAAATGATATTATAGAACAGCCAACAGCAGAAAACATAGCAAAATATGTATGGAATGAACTAGTTGATGAAATAAAAAGAGATAATTGTAAATTATTTGAAATAGAAATATGGGAAACTAAAACTAGTGGCCTAATATATAGGGGGTAAATCATGAAGGACGTACAAAGCCAAAAGGATACGAGAAACATAGCATTAAAGAAGGTAGGTATAAATGATTTAAAGTGGCCTATTAAGGTTCTGGATAAAACATCAGGAGAGCAAACAACAGTATCTACTATGGATTTATCTGTTTATCTACCACATGACCAAAGAGGAACTCATATGAGTAGATTTGTTGAAGTTATTAAAGAAGCTCCACAATTCTCACCTAAGGGTCTTGAAGAAATGCTAAAACACTTAGTAGAAAGATTAGAAGCTAAAACAGGACACTGTAGAATCGCATTTGATTACTTTGTAACAAAGGCTTCTCCTGTGACTGGAATAATGGCACCATATGATGTTCAATGTTGCTTTGATGCAGAATATTCAGTAGAAACTGGATTTAAGTTTATTTTAGAAGTAGCAGTACCTGCAACAACACTTTGTCCTTGTTCAAAGGAAATTAGTGAATTTGGAGCGCATAACCAAAGAGCTATTATTAAGATGAAGATTGAAATGGATAAGCTAATTTGGATTGAAGACCTTGTAAAGATAGCTGAAGAAAGTGCAAGTTCTCCAATATTTACTCTACTTAAGAGACAAGATGAAAAGTGGGTAACTGAACAAGCATACCTAAACCCAAGATTTGTTGAAGACGTTGCACGTGAAACAGCTGCAAGACTTGAAGCTTATGAGGGAATTACTTGGTACAGCACTTATGTTGAAAGTATAGAAAGTATTCATAACCACAATGCATTTGCATACACAGAAAAAGGTTGTACTTTATAGGAAAAGAGATGTATTAGGATGAGAAAAAACATCACATTAAAAGATGGAAAAGTATATAATTTTGATAATATGAAGATAATGGGCATACTTAATGCTACCCATAACTCCTTCTATGAGGAATCAAGAGTTTCATCATTAAGCTCAGCTGTAGAAAAAGCTAAGGAAATGATAGCAAATGGTGCAGATATACTTGATATAGGTGGAGAATCTACAAAACCAGGTTCTGATCCTGTTGATGTAGATGAGGAGATACAAAGAGTAGTTCCCCTTATTAAAGAAATCAGAAAAGTTAATAAAGATGTTTTAATTTCTGTAGACACATATAGAGCAAAAACAGCTGAGGAAGCAATTAAAGCAGGAGCAGATATTATAAATGATATTAGTGGTCTTACATTTGATGATAGGATGGCTGATGTTGTTAGAGATTATGATGTACCTGTAATAATAATGCATATCAAGGGAACTCCAAAGGATATGCAACAAAATCCTCAATATGATGATGTTGTTAAAGAAATGAAGGAGTTTTTTAGAGATAGAATAGATTATGCAATCTCTAAAGGAATAAAAGAAGATAAAATAATGCTTGATCCAGGAATAGGGTTTGGTAAATTATATGAACATAATATTGAAGCAATGAAGAAAATAGAAGAATTTTATGAATTTGATATGCCTATTCTTCTTGCTGTATCAAGAAAAACTACTATTGGTGTAGCACTTGGTAATTTACCACCTGAGGAAAGACTAGAAGGAACTATGGCAATAACATGTTATGCAGCTTTAAAGGGAATTGAAATGATTAGAGTGCATGATGTTTTGGAAAATTATAGAGCTGCTAGAATGGCTGAGGTATTAAGAAATGAATAAAGCATATATAGCATTTGGAAGCAACATAGGAGATAGACATAAAGCAGTGGAAGATGCCTTTGTAATGATTGAGCAAAGAGGTATGAGAATTACGGCTAAATCTAAAATGTATGAAACAGAGCCATACGGTTATACAGATCAACCTCCTTTTTTAAACGGAGCTATAGAGGTTGAAACTCATTTAAATTGCAGGGAAACCCTAAAAGCGCTTCTAGACATAGAAAATGATATAGGAAGAGTTAGACTTATTAGATGGGGACCTAGAATTATTGATCTTGATATACTTATGTTTAATGATGAAGTACACGACGAAGAAGATTTAAAAGTTCCACATACAGATATGGTTAATAGACAATTTGTTTTGGAGCCTCTTAATGATATTTGTCCTGATAAGATTCATCCACTTCTTAATGTAACAATAAGAGATTTACTAGAAAATTTAAAGAAGTAGCATATGCTACTTCTTTTTATATTGTACTATGTTTAACTCAAGGATTCAGTATGTAATATACTTTTAAATGCTTGAAAGGAGCTGAGATTTTGAACTCTACACAAAAAATACTAAAGAACAATTTAGATATACTTTTATTTATATCTATAATCTTTTTAAAGCTTATATCTTCAAATATTACACTTAAACTAAATGGCCTTTCATTTTATACTATTATAGGGTGTTTAGGCTCAGTTTTAGTTTTATTAGGTTTTTCATATTTCTTTACTAAAAGAATTCGAATACCTATTTTCTTCGTGATTAATATAATCGTAACTTTAATTATTTATATAGACAATGTATACAATAGATACTTCTTAGATGTAACTACAATTGGGCTTATAAAGCAGCTTGGAATTACAGGAGAAGTTAAGGACAGTGTATTTAATCTTATAACGATATTTGACTTACTTTATATTTTAGACCTAATTATTTTAATTCCTTTTTATCTTAAGAATAAAAGAGAGATAACTAGGGGAGAGTTAAAGTTTAATAAAAGGGTAATATCATCTATATCTATGCTTATAATAGGCTTTATGTTATCCGCATTAAGCGTTATTGGACTTGCTAAGATGCAAGTTGGGATACTTAATAGCTTTTATGATAAAAAAGCAATTGTTAGAGAAGTTGGGCTTCTAAATTATCATGTTCTTGATATAAATAAATATATTAATAATTATATGCTAAAAAAATCTTCAATAACCGAGGATGAAAAGGCACAGGTAGAAGCATTTTTTGAAAATAAAAATAAGACAAGCTTAAATAATCCTAAATATAATGGAATAGCAAAGGGAAAAAATCTTATTGTTATTCAGCTTGAAGCTTTCCAAAGCTTTGTTTTAAATAAGAAGATAAATGGGGTAGAAATAACTCCTAATTTAAATAAGCTTGCTAAAGAAAGTTTAAACTTCAAGAATTATTATTTCCAAACCTCACTAGGAGGAACATCTGACGCTGAGTTTTTATCTAATACGTCACTTTTACCAGCAAGGGAAGGCTCTGTATATTATCAGTATGCACAAAACGAGTATAATTCTCTTCCTAAATCTTTAAAAGAAAGTGGATACTATACTGCTGTTATGCATGCAAATAGGCCAGGTTTTTGGAATAGACAAGAAATGTATAAGGCTCTTGGATTTGATACTTTTCAAAGTGAGAAAAACTATAAAATAGATGATGTGAAGATTCTTGGATTAAGTGATAAGTCATTTTTTAGACAAAATATAGAAAAGTTGAAATCATATCCAAAGCCATTTTATGGTTTTATGATATCTTTAACAAGTCATTTTTCTTTTAGAGATGAGAAAAACTCTCTAAAGGATGTTATGAATGTTGGGGAATATGAGGGTAGTTTAGTTGGTGACTATATAAAAACTGCTAGGTATACAGATGAAGCATTAGGACAATTTTTAAATGATCTGAAAAAAGAAGGACTATATGATAATACTGTAATAGCAATCTATGGGGATCATTCTGCTATATCATCTGATAAGAGAGATCAACTTGCAAAGGTAGTATATGGAAAAGAGACTATTTCAGAGTTTGAATGGCAAGAGGCTCAAAAGGTAGTATCAATGATTCACATACCAGGTAGTAATTTAAAAGGGGATGTGGACTCTGTAGCAGGACAGTACGACCTTTATCCTACACTTGCTAATCTATTTGGATTTAAAACAAAGGTAACCCTTGGACAAGACCTCTTAAATAAAAGTGAAGGTTTTGTAGTAACTAGAGCAGGAAACTTTGTAACAGATAGTGTTATTTATGTTAAGGCAGAGGATAAGATATATGATAGGAAAACAAAAAAGGAATTAAATAAAAAGGATTATCAAAAGTATTTTGATAAAATGAACGAGTATTTTACAGTCACAGATAAAATCATAGAAAATAATTTAATAAAAGTATTTAATTGAAAATAAATAAAAATGCTACCTAGATTAATCTAGGTAGCATTTTCATATTTTATTTTAATAGAATCTTATTATATTTTTTCTTTCCTCTTCTTATAAGTAGGTATCCTTCGCTAAACATATCCTCAGTTAGGCTTAAGTTAAAGTCTTCAACTTTATCATTATTAGCATAAAGCCCACCTTGAGTTATAAGTCTTTTTCCTTCACTTTTTGAAGGTATTAACTTTGTTGAAACAAGTATATCAAGTAATGATTTTCCAATATCATCACAAGTAATTTCAACGGCTTCTACGTTATCAAGATTACCGCTTCCTTCAAATAAAGCCTCAGTAGCCTTTTGTGACGTAATTGCAGCTTCTTCTCCATGAATAAGTTTAGTAACTTCAAATGCAAGTACCTTTTTAGCTTCATTTATAGCTGAACCTTCAAGAGAAGATAACTTTTTAACTTCGTCCATTGGAATAAATGTTAAAAGAGACAGGCATTTTTCAACATCTGCATCTGCAACATTTCTCCAATATTGATAAAATTCATATGGAGAAGTCTTTTCAGGATCAAGCCAAAGAGCTCCTTTTTGAGTTTTACCCATTTTCTTACCTTCACTATTAGTAAGAAGAGTACAAGTCATTGCAAAGGCACTTTTACTTTCTTTACGTCTAATAAGTTCCATACCAGCTAACATATTTGACCATTGGTCATCTCCACCTAGTTCCATTTTACAATTGTACTTTTTGTTAAGAACATAGAAATCGTATCCTTGCATAAGCATGTAGTTAAATTCTAAGAAAGAAAGGCCTTTTTCAAGTCTTTGTTTAAAGCATTCTGCTGTAAGCATTCTATTAACTGAAAAATGTACACCAATATCTCTTAAAAACTCTACATAATTAAGGTTAAGTAGCCAATCAGCATTGTTAACTAAAATTGCCTTATCATC
The DNA here is from genome assembly GCF_001047375.1 of Clostridium cylindrosporum DSM 605. NCBI lineage: Bacteria > Bacillati > Bacillota > Clostridia > Eubacteriales > Clostridiaceae > Clostridium > Clostridium cylindrosporum. The sequence continues at coordinate 131,651 of NZ_LFVU01000028.1, read as the reverse complement.
AGTAAAGTCTATGAACTTTTCCATTTGTTTTTTTATACAACTAACATTATGATCTATATCTTCGTGAGTTAGCATATTTCTCATATCCGTTCTTCCACTAGGATCTCCGATCATCGCAGTTCCACCGCCAATTAGTGCAATAGGTCTATGACCTTCTCTTTGCATGTGAGCCATAAACATCATAGCTATAAAGTGACCTACATGAAGTGAATCAGCAGTAGGGTCAAAACCTATATAAAAAGTTACTTTTTCTTTTTCAAGTAATTCTTTAATTTCTTCTTCATGGGTTAATTGTGCTATGTATCCTCTTTCCTTTAATATATCAAATACAGACATTTAAAAACCTCCTATTAGGTAAAATACACATTTGTACATAAGGACATTTTATCAAACATGTATAGAATTATCAAATTTAAGTTTATTTCATTAATAAGTATAATTGTAGAATAAATATTATACAAAGTAATTACTATGAACTTATAATATTTACTCAATATAGAAAAAGTGATAAACTTGATGTATATTAGTGTATGTTTTACTTTAAGGAGGACAAGTATGATTAAGATAATACTTAAAGATGGAAGAGAATTTGAAAATGACCCTGCTTATGGATATAACCTAGACAGAGTTAAGGATATATGGGATTGCCTAAATTCAGTTGGTGTTTATAGCTTAGCTTACAAAAATATGAAAAACTTAAATCTTTTTGATAAAAACATAGAGGATGTAAATGATATTATTAATTCTACTCCTGAAAAGGATGGAGATATGATTAATATTTATAGACAGGATGTTAAGGATATTATAGAAGTTAAATAGAAAAAAAGGAAGCCATTTGGCTTCCTTTTTTAGTTAACAAAAACTTTAGTTCCAGCACCTACATTATCATATATCCATTTTGCTTCATTTACAGGAAGACGTATGCATCCACTAGATAGTCTAACCCCTACTCTTGAATCTACAGCTTTATTTTTATTGCTTGAGCTATAAAGAGTAGAGTGGAATAGATATGAACCATTAAATCTTACGAAATACTTTGCTCCAACACTTGGGTTAGATGGTGCAGTAAACCATGCACCACGATTACTTACTGTAAATGTTCCTCTTGTGGTAGGAGTTCTGTTTTTACCAGTTGCACATTGTATAGACTTAACTAGACTATATGATCCCTTTTTACCAGTGAATATATTTGTAAGTTGTCTATCTATATCAACCCATATAAAATACTTAGTACCACTTGAAAATCCTTTGCTGTTTACATATTGCTCAAGTTGAGCCTTTGATAATCTATTTTTATTAGTAGCTGGATCCCTTGGTATTGAAAGGTATGATGATGATATCCATCCTCTTTTACCTGATCTTGTATCACGAACGTTATACCATTTACCACCTTTATCACTTAAAATTTCAACTTTGCTACCTTTAGATAGACTAACAACAGCTGATGAAGAATTAGGTGATGATGTTAATTTTCCACTTTTAGTTAATGTAGCATATACTGCTGATGATTTAACTAATTTATCAACTGATGGTGGTTTAGGTGGTGCTGGGGCTACTGCAGTAACTTCAGCAGAGTACTTTGTAACTATAGTACCTTGTATATCCTTAACTATTGATAATACTTTATACTTTCCTGCTTGAGGTATCTTATAAGTTATGTAATTTGATACAGATTCAGTTGAAGTATATATCTTCTTATTATCCTTATAAATTTCCCATTTATATTTTAGAGAGTCTCCCGTAGCATTACTTGTCCACTTTATTGTTTCGCCTACCTTTAAAGATGAAGCACTTCCTACTACAGATTTAATAGTAGCAGGAACATAAGGTTTTTTCACAATAATATTGTCAGATTTTTGGCTAACAGTTTTTCCATTAGCATCAGTTACCGTTACATTAACATAGTATGTATCTATATCTGTAAGTATAGAAGAGAAAATATTGCTTTCACTCTCCTTAGTTGATATAAGTTTTGAATCCTTGTAAAGGTCAAATTTATATGTAAGGTTTTCACCAGTAGCATCTAATGTCCAAGTAACATTAGTATTTGGTGAAATAGTTCCAGTTTTATCACATTTAAGTGATTTAATTATAATTTCAGTTGGCTTTGTAGTATCTTCAGGTAAAGTAGGTCCTGAAGTAGGTTCTGATGTAGTACTTTCAGAAGAAGCAGTTCCTGAAGATACTTGATCAGTTTCTGCATTTACAGTCATTGGTGTAAGTAGTGAAAAAGCTAATAAAAAGCTACATACAAATCCAATAATTTTAGATAATTTCTTGTTATTCATATTATTACCTCCCACGTTAATATATACATAATAATCTTAATTTTACACTAAAATGTTTCGAAATTGTTACAATCGATAAAAAATATTGTTAACATAAAAAATTCCCTATAGTCAAGGCTATAGGGAATTTATGCCACATTATATATCACTAAAAAAATCACATACTTTTGATCTTATATATTCTTTGAAGAAACTATTCTTTTCAACATGGAGATTAATCATAGTAGATATGGCTTCCATGTATAAGTCATAGGTTTTTGCATCAAGAAAGGTATCTACTAAGACATTTTGAAGAGTTAAGTATGTTGTTTCATCAATTTTTCCTAATTTTATCATTTCAATAAGCTTTAAGTCTAATTCTTCAATTGACTTTTTTATTTCATCTAGATAATCAATATAGCTTATATTGTCTTCATAGGAATTAAGCCTATTTTGTATATTAGTATGAAGAGTATAAATTATTTTAGATAAAATACTAGAGACAGAATTAAAGTTATATATTTTGGCAAGTAAGTTTTTAAGCTTTAACTGAGATATATACATTATATCAAGTGAAGGTACAGTAGAATTAGGTTCACTTATAAATAGTACCTTGCTTGGAAATTCTAAGTCTTCAACATTTAAAGATTTCTCTGTGCTTAATTTAGTAACAAGATTATCAATATCCTTGTGTTCCTCAATATACTCTATAAATACATCATTCATTATACTAAAATAAGGATCAGTTTTTCCTGCTGTTTTAAAGGTACCTGATATAACCTGTCTTAGTTTAGCGTATGTATATGAAGTAATTTCATTATTTATAATTCTATTTATGAAAGAATTATCTACTAAAGAGAGTTCAGTAGATGCTATTGACCTAAAATTTTCTAAATTTATGGTATTACCAGTAGATAAAAGATATATTTCTTTTCTAAGTGAAAGGTTTAGTTCTAAATTATAAAACATACTACTTAAAAGTTTCTCTGTAGAGTAAACAGTGTATTCCTCTTTAAATATATCCATAGCGAGTGGAACAGCAACTTCCATAATATCGACATTTGGAATGTAACTATCTATAGATTTATATAGCATGCCACTAGGGTAGACAACTTCTATTTTACTTGATACTGTTTCAACGGTTTCTATTTTAAGGTTTTCATCCTGTGTTAATGAATCATTTTTGCGAAATAATAAACTAAATATTCCCATGTTAGAGTACCCCTTAAATAAATGTTTTGTATATTATGTCTAATTAAATTTAAAAATAGACTATAATTATAATTATATATGTAATATTGATGGATAACAAGGAGAAAAAATGGCATAAATTGCAAAACTATTGTTGAAGTTAATGAAAATTAAAAGTTATGTTATAATTTTAAATATAATTTATAAATTAAGGAAGTGGTTACAATATGATAATATACATAGAGATATTTTTCATAAGTATACTTGCAGGGATCATAGGTTCACTTTTAGGACTTGGTGGAGGACTTATAATAACACCGGCTTTAACACTTTTATTTGGAGTAGATATTAAATATGCAATTGGGGCAAGTTTAATATCTGTTATTGCAACATCAACAGGGTCCGCTATAGCCTATATAAGGGATAAGATAACTAATATAAGAATAGGTATGTTTCTTGAGGTTGCTACAACTATAGGTGGAATTTTAGGAGCATTATTAACTGGTTTTTTACCTGCGACCGTATTATATGTAGTATTTAGTTTACTATTAATGTATTCAGCTATTAATATGATAAAGAATAAAAATGATAGTGTTCAAAGAGATTTAGTAGAAAATAAGATAGCTAAGAAGTATAGTTTGATGGGTGAGTATTATGATAAATCCTTAAAAAAGAGCATAAAGTACTCTGCAACTAACATATATTCAGGGTTTTCCATAATGTTTGGTGCAGGTATTGCATCAGGACTTTTAGGAATAGGCAGTGGGAGTTTTAAGGTTATAGCTATGGATACATTTATGAAGCTTCCTCTTAAGGTATCATCTGCAACAAGTAATTTTATGATGGGTGTGACAGCAGCAGCAAGTGCTTTTATATATTTTTTTAGAGGAGATATTGATCCTTTAATTGCAGGGCCTGTAGCATTAGGAGTGCTTTTAGGTGCAATGATAGGGGCAAGAGTTATGCAAAGGCTTAGTAGTAAAACACTAAGAAAGATATTTATTCCTATTTTAATATATGTCTCTGTAGAAATGATTTTAAAAGGATTGGGGGCACTATAATAATGAAGGGAAGAAATGCAGAAGAATTAATAGTAAAGCTTTTAAGAGTTGGAGTTATTGTTAGTTCAATCTTAATAACAATTGGATTTATTATGTTATATGTAAAGGGTGATACTGGATATACAAACCTATACCCTAAAACATTTTTGGAAGTTTTTAATGGTGTCATAAATGCTGAGCCATATTTTATAATTTTACTAGGTCTTTTGATATTAATAATAACTCCTGTTTTAAGAGTTTTTATAAGTATTTTTGTGTTTTTGCTAGAAAAGGATTATATATACGTTAAGATAACAAGTTTAGTTTTAATAATTCTCTTATCTAGCTTTTTTGTAGGACTTTATGTAAAATAATATGATAGAAATATATACAAAAGTAACAGGTAGATGTATTTTAGGGGGATAAATTATGTTTGGTTATGAGTTTTTAACAAGAGATAAAAATGGGATACTAGAAATCGAAGGATGCAATTCCTTAGATTTATTAAAGGAATATGGAAGTCCACTTTATGTTATGAATGAAAGTGATATTATTAATAGATGTACTCAAATAAGAGAAAATCATATTGAAAAGCATGGTGGATTTGCAGTATATGCAAGTAAGGCCTTTTCTAATAAAGCAATGTACAGACTTATTAAATCACAGGGACTTGGTATTGATGTTGTCTCAGGAGGAGAAATGTATACTGCAAAATCGGTAGATTTTCCAATGGAAAATGTAGTTTTCCATGGTAACAATAAATCACCACAGGAAATAGAAATGGCAATCGAATATGGAGTCGGAAGGGTAATTATTGATAACTTTTATGATGTTGAAAATGTTATAAGAATATCTAATGAAAAGAAAAAGAAAACAGGAGTTATGGTTAGAGTTGCTCCAGGCGTTGAGGGGGATACTCATGATTTCATTAAAACAGGACATGAAGACTCTAAATTCGGATTTTCCCTTAATGATGGAAGTCTTGAGAAGGCAGTAGAAATGCTTCTTAAGGCTGAGTATGTAAATTTTAGAGGTATACATGCACATGTAGGTTCACAGCTTCTAGAAAATGAAGTTTTTAAGAAGGAAGTTAGCGTTCTAGCTAAGCTATATAGAAAATTAACTGATATGTTCAACATAGAAATTAATGAAATTAATCTAGGTGGAGGATTTGGAATTTTCTATACAGAGTCGGATACTAGACTAGATGTTTCTTATTTCACTGACCTTATGAATAGTGAAGTGGATAGAGAGTTTAAGGAAAATGGCCTTAAAAGACCAATGATTATTATTGAGCCAGGTAGATGGGTAGTTGGAGAAGCTGGGGTTACTCTATATACAGTAGGTGCTATTAAAAACATAGAAGGTGTTAGAAAGTACATTAGTGTAGATGGTGGAATGACTGATAATCCAAGACCACCTCTTTATGGAGCAGAGTACTTAGCTGTGGCAATTGAAAATGCTGATAGAGAAGAGGAGAATGTAACAGTAGCAGGGAAATGCTGTGAGTCAGGTGATATACTAATAAATAAAATTTCACTTCCAGAAAGAAAAAGTGGCGACCATATAGGAATATTAAGTACTGGAGCATATAATTATTCAATGTCTAGCAACTATAACAGATTACCAAAGCCAGCAGTTGTAATGGTTAAAGAAGGCACATCTAGACTTATAGTTAAAAGAGAAACATATGAAGATATAATAAGAAATGATATATAAAGTAATAGGCACCTAAATTAGGTGCCTATTTTTTATGGCCTTTGAGATGGTAATGTAAATCCTGGGGCTTGTTGTGCTGCAGTTGTAACAAATTTAATAGCATAAAGGTCAGCCATAACTTTTGCTCCTGAAGCATCAGTTAAAATTATATAGTTTATTCCAACTTCATTTAATACCCCTGTTCTATCAGTTAAAAGGTTTGTTCCTATTAAGAATTCTACTCTAACTATTCTCCCTATTTGTGTTCTTAAATAGGATTGTATCATGCCCTGATCAAAAGGTGTTGTTGGCTGTCCTTGTGAGGTTGCAGGATTTACTCCAAGTCCGATTAGGGATGAACCTGCATTAGTACCAGCACCCATAGTACCAGTACCCATAGCACCAGTACCCATAGCACCAGCACCTGTACCAGTAGGAATATCTGTGCCAACAGTAGCGCCTAAATCAAGTCTCTCGAAATCAGATTCAATTGAAGAGTCTATGAAGCTATCACCTCTAAATTGATCAAATACATCATCTGATACTATATCATCTGATGAGGAAAAAACTGGTGGGAAATAGTATGAGCTTTCAAAGCTCTCAGTATCGAAAATTTCATCTTGAAAGAAATTGTTATTAATTGACATATATACCTCCTAAAATTAAGTAGTAAAGTATTTAGGTGTTGGGTCATAAAAACAATGTTGAACAATTCTAGTCGCAAATACACCACTTTGGTTTCTAGGGAAATATGTGGCGCATTCAGGACTAAAAGGGTTATAATACCAAAGTGCTGTTCCAGTGCCATAGACCTTATTATTAGCTAAAGCCCAGTCTACAATGTCATAATGTTTTTGGTCTGGAGCCATATTATATATGTTTTGAGGATTTGGAATACCATTTACCGTAGTTAAAGCACAGGTAAATTGATAAGGTTGAAGTAGAACTTTTCTAAGGTCTCCTTGATTAACTCTTAGATATTCACCACCAGAAGCATTTACCCTATTCATTATTACAGAGGCAACTGCTTTCATTCCATTGTCACCTTCTCCATCTGCTTCGCATTTTAGCATTCTTGCGAAAAGCTCCCTGGCGCTTAAGGGCATGTTGTTCACCTCACAAAGATTCATCTCTATAATATATACAAAAAGAATTAAAAATGTTCCAAAAAAATAAAAAGGAGAAAAACTTCTCCCTTAGAATTTAACTTTAAATAATATTTTAATTAGACATAATAGGTAGTTAGGCTTCAAACTTACCCTTTACAACTGCTTTATAATTTTCCACCATTATTTTTCCCCTTGATATTAGGGTGTGGAGGTTGTAATCTTTATCAAGAAGCATTATATCTGCAGAGAATCCTTCTTTGATATGGCCTTTATCAAGAAGTTTTAGTAGTTTTGAAGGATTTGAGGTTAGGGGTATAATTGCCTTATCTATACTCATTCCATCACGAACAAGATCTCTAAAGACCTCAAGGTTAGTTGATGGAAGTCCAATTGTAAGATCTTCTAATTTTCCACTTTCATTGAAAATAGGCATACTTCCTCCAGAGTCGGAGCTCATAGTTATATTTTCTATATTGCATCCTTCATCTAAAAGTGCTCTATAAGAAGTTGTTGGATCAACAACATCATCACCATTTGGCCTTATTCCAGTAGTTATATCAACATATCCTCCTAGTTTACAATAATCAATACATTCTTTAAAAAGCTTTGAGTTTCTATTTATATGGGTTGGAAGTATATTGTAAAGTGGTATCTCAGAGCTTTCTACAAGGTGTTTTAGTGGGTCAATCATTGATCTTCCATCTCCTATGTGTATATGAGTAATTCCACATTTACCTGAAATTAGACCACCAACTCTTGCTTCACTTGCGAGATGGATTAAGTCATAATCAGATGGATGACTACCTCTATGATCAGATATTGCAATTTCTCCAATACCTATAATTTTATCTACAAAGATAATATCACCTCTAGCACTAGAGGTTAGTGTTCTGGTTGGGATTTGATAGGACCCGGTCCAAATATAAGTAGTTATACCTTCTTCATCAAGGGAGTTAGCCTTAGCAAGAAGGTTACCCATACTTCTTGTAGAACCATCAGTACCAAGAAGTCCTACGCATGTAGTGATTCCATTTAGAGTAAGATTACTAAGCGTCATTTCTGGGGTCCTACTAGAAAAACCCCCTTCCCCACCTGCTCCAGCTATATGAACATGTAAGTCAACAATACCAGGAAGTGCGGTGAAATTACTTCCATCAATAGTCTTACAATCTGGAAAATTTTCTGGAATTTTAATATCTTCAGAGATATATAGAATTTTATCATAACAAATTAGAATATCTTTCTTACCAAGTGAAGTAGGGGAATATATATTAATATTCTTAATTAGTAACATCTTTTCACCTCCTAAAAGTTTAAAAAGAAATCCATTAATTTAGTTTCCCCAGGAATTATATTTTAAAACATTATAAATACTATGAAATATGTAGAAAATAATAATAATAAGCATACAAAAAAGTGACTTTTTCAATTATAATAGTTAAGTGAATACTTAAGAGTATATTTTAGGGAGCGAAGAAATGAATATAGTATATTTTGATAATAGTGCTACGACAAAACCACATAAAGAAGTTATAGCTGAAGTAGTAGATTGTTTAGAAAATTTCTATGGTAATCCATCCTCGGCATATAAACTAGGAATTGAAGCAGAGAAAAAAATAAAAATAGCCCGCGAAAGGGTTGCAAAACTTATAGGGGCGGCAGCACAAGAAATTATTTTTACTTCGGGAGGAAGTGAATCTAATAATACTGCTGTTAAAGGATTAGTAAAAAAAGGAGATCATGTTATAATTTCCAGTGTTGAACATAAAAGCATGCTACAAACTGTCCGTGAGATGGAAAGTGAAGGTATAGAAGTTACATTATTACCTATTAATAATTACGGAATCATAGATATAGAAGTTTTAGAGGGTTCAATAAAAGGAAATACAAAACTTGTTTCTGTAATGCATGTAAATAATGAAATAGGTTCTATTCAACCTATAAAAGAAATCTCAAAAGTAGTTAGAGAAAAAAGCAAAAAAGCAAAAATACATGTAGATGCAGTACAATCCCTTGGAAAGATTCCAATAGATGTTAAGAATATGGATATAGATTTAATGTCATTAAGCGCCCATAAAATACATGGACCAAAGGGAGTTGGAGCTTTATACATAAAAAAAGGGTTAGTTATAAAGCCTTTAATCTCAGGTGGAGGTCAAGAAATAGATCAAAGAAGTGGAACTGAAAATGTACCTGGGATATCAGGTTTTGGTGTCGCTGCCTTATTAACCTATGATAAATTTGATGAGAAGTTTGCAAAGGTTAGGGATTTAAAAGAAAGATTTATTAATAGTTTATCAGATATAGATGATATTATTATTAATAGCCCAATAGACGAAAATCATGTAAATAATATTTTAAATGTATCATTTGGAGGAATAAGGGGAGAAGTTCTTCTCCATTCACTTGAGGATTATAATATATTTGTTTCCACAGGCTCAGCTTGTTCAGCAAAAAAAGCATCAGATAGAAACTACGTTCTTCCTGCACTAGGGATTAGTGATTTTTATATAAAAGGGACAATAAGGTTTAGTTTTTCTTATATAAATACTATTGATGAAATAGATTATACTATTGATGCAATTAAAAAGGTTTTACCATTTTTGAGGAGGATAAAATAATGAATAAAATACTACTTGTTAAATTTGCAAGTGAAATAACTTTAAAGGGACTAAATAGAAGAAACTTTGAGGATACACTTATAAAAAACATAAAAAGAAAAATAGGAAAAGAAGTCTCAATGAAAAAGGATTCAGGAAGACTTTTCATTGAAGGTTATAGTGAAGAGCATATTGACTTAATAAGAAAAACATTTGGTATTCTTTCTGTTTCTGTTGCAGATGTTGTTGAAAAGGAAGTTGAATTAATAGGGGAAGCAGCAGTAAGACAATTAAAGGAAATGGAAGGAGTTAAGACATTTAAGGTAGAAACGAAAAGAGGAGATAAGAATTTTCCACTTAACTCCCTTGAGATTTCAAGAAAAATAGGTGGAATAATTCTATCAAATGTAAATGAACTTTCAGTTGATGTACATAAACCAGATATTGTTGTACGCGTTGAAGTTAGAGATAGAGCATATGTATATTCTAAGGAAATTAAAGGTGTTGCAGGTATGCCATACTCATCAGCAGGAAAAGGAGCTCTGCTTCTTTCTGGGGGAATTGATAGTCCAGTTGCAGGCTATATGATGGCAAAGAGAGGACTAGAAATAGTATCTGTATATTTCCATAGCCATCCATATACAAGTGAAAGAGCTAAGGAAAAGGTTGTTGAACTTGCAAGAATACTATCCGAATATACATCAGGTATGAAGCTATATATAGTTCCATTTACAAAAATACAAATGGATATTATTGAAAAGTGCAGACACGATGAACTTACGATTATTATGAGAAGATATATGATGATGATAGCAGAGAGAATTTCTAAAAAAGAAGGAGGAATTGCGCTTGTAACAGGTGAAAGTTTAGGGCAGGTTGCATCACAAACACTTGAGAGTATGTTTGTTACAAACCATGTAGTAGAAATGCCAGTGTTTAGACCACTTGTAGGAATGGATAAAACAGATATTATAGATATTAGCCGTGAAATTGGAACATATGAAACCTCAATTCTTCCATATGAAGATTGTTGTACTATATTTGTTCCAAAGCATCCAAAAACAAAGCCTAGACTTGAAGATATAGAATCTTCAGAGGAAAAGGTTGAGGGAATAGAAGAAATGCTTAACGAAGCAATTGAAAATGCAGAAGTAATTAGACTATAAAGATTATGGCATGAAGGCATATGTTTTCATGCCATTTTTAAGAGAAGGGATGAAAAAATGAAGAAAATAATTAATAGTAATTGTAAGAGATGTCCTGACTTTGAGAAGAAAAACTGTATGGGAGATTTATCAGATTGTTTATGTAGATTTTGCCCGAGAAATATTGGACTATGTATTAGGGTAAGATGGTGTAGAGAAACAGAGTCTCCAATGGACAACCTATGTGAAATAGAGTAGTTACATAAAAATAATAAGCTAGGGATAATAATATCCCTTAGCTTATTATAATAGTTTTAAAACATTATTAATACTGTCTATTGTATACTTAACTTCATCTATTGTATTAAAGTGGCCAAAGCTAAACCTTACAGTTCCGCTAGGAAATGTTCCAAGTGTTTTGTGTGCACTAGGAGCACAGTGTAGGCCAACTCTAGTCATAATACCATATTCTTTATCAAGTAAAAATGCAATTTCCGAGTTATCATAATTCTCAAAGTTTATAGAAACAGTGGATGTTCTACCATCAGTCCCCTTAATACCTGCTATTTTTGCGCTATTTATAGATAAGACATCATTAATAAATAAAGATGAAAGTTCTTTTTCTTTTTCCTCAATAGCACTTAGGCCATAGCTGTTAACATACTTAAGTGACGCGTTAAGACCATATATACCAGGTATATTTAAAGTTCCTGATTCAAATTTATCAGGCATATAATCTGGTTGAGTTTCAGATTCTGATAAGCTTCCAGTTCCACCTTCATAAATAGAGCTAACCTCATTTGCAAAGTCCATATCTATTAGAAAACCACCTATTCCTTGAGGTCCAAGAAGACCTTTATGTCCTGTAAAAGTTAAGGCACTAAGATTGAATTTTTCAAAATCGATTGGAATAACCCCTGCTGTTTGAGCAGAGTCTACAACAAAGTATATATTATGTTTTTTACATATAAGACCAACTTCCTCAAGTGGGAGAATAGTTCCACATACGTTTGATGCATGTGTCATTATAAGCATTTTAGTATTAGGTTTAATCAAAGGTTCAATGTCACTAGGGTTAAGCTTTCCTTCACTATCACACATAACCTTATCAAATTCCACACCTATTTTTTGAAGAGACACAAGTGGCCTTACTACAGCATTGTGTTCCATTGATGAAATAATAACATGATCACCTGGTTTTAAGTATCCCCTTGTTATCATATTTAAGCTTTGAGTTATGTTCGATGTAAATACAGCATTTAAAGGATCATTAAAATTAAACATTTCACATAATAATTCACGTGTTTCATAAACGATTTGACCAGCAGAGTAGGAGCTTTCATAACTTCCACGTCCAACGTTGCTTCCAACATTTAATATGTAATCAGACATAGCCTCTGCAACTCCTGGAGCTTTTGGGAAGGTTGTTGCAGCATTGTCTAAGTAAACTTTTTTCATCGTTATCCTCCTAAGTTAAGTGTTTATATAGTTTATCATAGGTAATTACATTACTTTTTACCATAATGAGTATATAATACATAATATTATATACTCATTATACAAAAATTTATAAAAGTCTTAAATAGGTATCCATAATATCTATAAAGGGGACAAATCGTCCCCTTTATGTTTATATATGAAGTTCATCTGGTTTTAACCTATATATAACATCTTTTCTTTCTACGATAATGTTTACTTTCTTCCTCACATCATCATCATTTAAAACTTTACCTAATAGTTCACGGGTAGCATTGATGCATGTAGGATGCCCAACTAGTTCAAACATTGAAAAGTCACCACTGGTATCGCCATAAGCATAGCTTTTAGAAAGGTCTAAATCATATTTTTCCTTAAGAGAGAATATAGATTTATGTTTATTTATGCTATCCCACATAGGGAGACATTCTCCGGTGTACATATCATCTTTAAGTAGGTATTTGGTACCTCTATAGTCATCAAAACCATGTTTTTTAGACATTTCACGAACAAGTTCCTCAGGACTCCCTGAAATTGTAATTACAATATGTCCCTGTGATTTATGCCACTTAATCATGTCCCTTGTGTATTTATAAACTCTATCTCCCTTTTGATTTACTACCCTTTTTGCAATAAATTCTACATGAGATTTATGTAATCCCTTTATAGCATCTATATAAATATCAGCCATTTTGAGTAGATAATCATCATAGACTCCAAGTCTTCTATCCCATTTTTGGTATTCAGGCCTAACCTCCTTATACCATCTTTCAGATTCTATTATTTCGTACTTGATAAGTTTTTTAAATACCTCTGTAATAAGACCCTCTCTATAAAGAGTCCCATCAATATCAAAAAATGCGGCTATATTGCTCATAGTGATAACCTCCTATAAGTTCTTATTTATATTATATTACAAAAGTTATATTTAAAAGTAATAATATTTTAAAAATTAAGTTTTTTTAACATGGAATAAACCTAGTGAAAAGCCGCCTAAATTTTTAGGCGGCAAAAGTGCTATAAACTAAAGATTAAAAAGTTCACTGTTCCATCCCCAGTTTTCAGAAGCTGCTTCTGTGAATATTATGTAGATATTTTTAGGATCCATTCCAAGATATTTGTTATATATACTACAAATTTTCTTTGTTAATGCTTCTTTTTCTGAGCGGCTCTTACTTCCAATCATCTTGATTTCAATTACAGCTCCATTATCAAGTTCTCGTCCTTGAAAGTAAAGAGTTTCAGCATCTTTGAATCTTATAAAAAGCCATTCCTCACTTTTGCCAGGAAGAATTTCTATAGCTTTTCCTAGTTTAGATTTTAATTTTTCAATTTTTTCACATGTTAATTTACAACTTACACTACTGTCTATATAAGGCATTATATACCCTCCCTACAAAAGTATTTAAACTTAATTATATATACCATTAAATAGAATGTAAATAGGTGGAAGGCTTTATCGTAGTTTAGTGTATACTAATAATATATAATATATACCACACAGAAATTAAAATATATTAGATGTGGTACTTTAAATATAGGTTCTAGTATGGGAAAATAAAATTGTAGAGGTGTTTGTAAATGTTTAATATGAAGTTTAGTGGAAACACACCAATATACCTTCAGCTTGGATATCATATAAAATCTCTAATATTGAAGGGTTTTATAAATCCACATAGTAAGCTTCCTTCAACTAGGGAACTAAGCTCTATTCTTGGTATAAGTAGAAACACAACTATGATGGCATATGAATATCTTGAAGATGAGGGTTTTTTATATACAAAGAAAAATAAAGGTGCCTTTGTTTCCGACATAAAGATAAGTGAAACTAAGGTGCTAAACATAGATTATAGTGATAAGATATCTGAGGATGCAAGGCTTTCAGAGAGTCTTGATATTATAAAAACAGAACCTAAATGGAAAAAAGGTATGATTTCATTTAAAAGCATTTCCCCAGATAATGAATTATTTGATATTGAAGAGTTTAAAAGAGCTTTTCTTTATAGATTATCCGATGAAGGAAGTAAGATTTTAAACTATGGCTATGCAAAGGGATATGATAAGCTGATTAATTACCTTTTAGGGTATATGGAGAAAAAGGGCGCTAATATAGAAGGTAAGGACATTTTAATAACTAATGGATTTACAGAAGGATTTGATATTGTGCTGTCCACTTTAACTTCTAAAGGGGACAAGATACTCTGCGAAAATCCAACACATAATACCGCACTAAAAATTATGAAATTACATGGACTAAATATATGTTCTATAGATATAAATGAAGATGGTATAGATATTAACCTATTAAAAGAGAAACTCGAAGAAGAGAATATAAAAATAGCTTATATGATACCTTCTTATCATAATCCTACGGGAATTGTAATGCCACCTGAAAAAAGAATAGAGGTATATAATATTCTAAGAGAAAATAAAGTTCCATTAATAGAAGATGGTTTTAATGAAGAACTTAGATATTCAGGTTCCCATGTGACACCTATGGTATCTTTATGTGGAGAGGGTAATAGCGTTATTTATATTGGAAGTTTTTCTAAGATTCTATATCCAGGTATGAGAATTGGTTGGATTCTTGCAGATAAAGCATTGATTTCTACATTAGAAAGTGTTAAGAGAAGTAGAAATATACATACCTCTTTTTTAGACCAAGGAATTTTGTATGAATACTTATCAAATGGATACTTTGAAAAATATCTAAAAAGAATTAGAAAAATATATAAGGATAAGTATGAATTTGCTATAGAATGTGCAAAGAAGTATATCCCACATGAAGCGATTCTTGGTCAAGGGGGACTTCATATATACGTCCGTTTAAAAAATGTAAATGCAAGGGAACTTTTAAAGCTTTGTTATGCTGAGGGAGTGTTATTTACTCCAGGTGATATATTTTCAGACAAAAATACAGAGGATAAAAGCTTTAGGTTAGGCTTTTCAAGAACTTCTGATGACGAAATAGAAAAAGGCTTTAAAATTATTGGAAAGTATGTAAAAGTTTTGGAGGGATAATAAATGTTAAAAATCGGAGTGCTTATGGGAGGAATCTCATCAGAGAGAGAAATATCCTTAAGATCAGGAAATGCAGTATGTGAACATTTAGATAAATCTAAATATAATGTTGTGCCTATAGTTTTAGATAGTAAAGATGATGTTATAGAAAAGGTTAAGGGAATAGATTTTGCTTTTTTAGCATTACATGGGAAGTTTGGAGAGGACGGGGTAGTTCAAGGTGTTCTAGAAACTCTTAATATTCCATATTCAGGATGTGGTGTTTTAGCAAGTTCTTTATGTATGGACAAGGATATGACTAAAAAAGTCCTAAGATTTGAAGGAATTAATACAGCGGACTGGACTATGGTTTCATCTGTAGATGATATTAATTATGAAAAGATAAAAGAAATTGGATATCCTGTTTTTGTAAAGCCTAATTCTGGTGGCTCTAGCTTTGCAACAGTTCTTATAAAAGAAGAAAAAGATATAGAATCCGCAGTAGTTGAAGCATTAAAGTATGATACTGAAGTAATGATTGAAAAGTATATAAAGGGGTATGAGATAAGCTGTCCAGTTATAGAAGGAAAGATGTTTCCAATAGTTGCAATAGAACCTTCAGGAGAGTTCTTCGACTTTACTTCAAAGTATACAGATGGTGGAGCTAAAGAATTTGTAGTAGAATTTGAAGAGGACTTACAAGGAAAAATAGAAAAAATGGTTGTTGGAACTTTTAAGGCATTAAAGTGTAATGTATATGCAAGGGTAGACATTATAATTAGTGAAGGTGAGTTGTTTGTTCTAGAAGTAAATACACTTCCAGGTATGACAAGTAATAGCTTATTCCCAAAAAGTGCAGCACATATTGGAATTTCATATAGTGATTTAATTGAGATATTTATAGAAAAATCACTTAATTTAAGAGGAAATATAAACTAATAATTAAAGAGGCTTCGGCCTCTTTTCTTTATTATAAAGTGTTTTCATTGAGAAGTTTAGGTAAGTAACATATAATAGTGTATTAGAGTAAATACTAAGATATTATACTGTGAAAATTATTTTTAAGGAGGGATAGGTATGAATATAGAAAACAAATCACTTGCAGCGGATATATCTTTATTAGTTGTGGCTTTTCTCTGGGGTGGAGGATTTATAGCAACCAAATATGCACTAGAATCTATAACTCCAAATTATATTAACTTTATTAGGTTCCTTATGGCTTTTGTAGCAATAGCACTTATATTTCATAAGAAAATAGGATCAATTGATAAAAGTAGTTTAAAAGCTGGAGCAATTATTGGACTTTTTTTATATGTGGGATTTATACTACAAACAATTGGACTGCAATATACAACAGCAGGAAAACAGGCTTTTTTAACTGGGACTAACGTTGTTATTGTTCCATTTTTATATTGGATTGTAAGAGGAAAAAAACCTGATAGATATAATATATTTGCTGCTATAATTGCAGTCGTTGGAATTGGGTTTTTAAGTCTTAATGAGAACTTCTCAATTAATTTCGGTGATACACTAACTATTATATGTGCATTATTTTTTGCAGGACATATTGTTTCTATCGCATGCTTTGCAACTAAATATGACCCTATAGTGTTGACGATTGTTCAGTTTGGGACAGTTACTATATTATCATTAATTTCATCATTAATGTTTGAACCCGCACCTAAGTTTACATCTACTAGTACACTTGGAATATTATATCTTGGTATATTTAGTACCCTTATATGCTTTGCAATACAAAATGTCGCTCAAAAGTATACATTACCTGATCATGCAGCAATTATTTTATGTTTAGAGTCTGTATTTGGGAGCTTGTTATCTACACTAGTGTTAGGCGAAGAGTTTACATTTAAAATGATTATAGGATCTGCAGCAATATTTTTAGCTATTACTACTGCTGAAACAAAGTGGGGATTTTTGAAGAAAAAGTCATCTAAATTAATTAGAAGCAATTAAATACATATAATTAAGTATAAAAACAAGTGCTAGACTTGATCCTAGCACTTGTTTTCATTTTCTGGCTTTTCAATTTCAATTAAAAGTATACATAATAAAACAATAAAGATTCCTACACATTGAATTAATGAAATTTTTTCATTAAGGAATATAAATGATAGTATTGCTACTGCTGGAATTTCAATTGTAGTAATAATTGAGCTTAAAACAGGTCCAATTAATTTTATAGCTATATATAACAAGAACATTGGAATTATTTGACCAAGTATAGAAACTAGGGCAGAGCTAAAAAACACATGAGGACTAATATCTTTTATATTGAAAAGTATTTTATTATTTATAATTATTAAGGCTATAAAAGTAATTAAACAATTATAAAACAGGATAGTTACAGGTTCTAACTTATACTTAAGAAGCTTATCTCCATATAAATTTAAAAATGCATAGGCAAAAGCAGAAAATATTCCAATACAAAGTCCTAAGCTAGAAAACTTTTTTGCATTAAAAATATCTAAAACAAGAATGCACCCAATTAAGGTACCAAAAACAGATATAATCTTTGTAATTGAAAACCTTTTCTTAAGAACTAATATAGAATATAAGGCTATAATAATAGGGTATGTATAGATCAGCATAGTTGCAATAGATACATCTAGATATTTTAGTGAATACGAGAATGAAACTGTAACTGCTAACATACCAAATGTAGAATGAATAATCACATGTTTTAAACTTTCCTTAGGTAGTATAATAGCCTTCTTACCTTTAAATAAAGATATGTATATCGATAGAACCAAGCTTCCAACTGCATATGCAATAGTAAGTACATCTAATGGATTTACATTATCCAAATACAATGGTTTTTGTATAATACCTGTTGTGCCAAATATTATAGAAGAAATAATTGCGAATAATATACCTTTTAGTTTCATATTTAAAACCTCCCAGAAAATTATAACACAAATTATAAAAAATAAAGGGATATTTATATTTTATAATAATATGTTAAAATATAAATAAAAAAATTCACAAAATTAATTTAAGTAGGTGATTAGTTGATAATATATGCTGTATCTGATTCAATTGGTGAAACTGCTGAACAGGTTGCTAAGGCAACTGCATCACAGTTTGATAATGATGTAAAAATAAAAAGAGCGTCATATATTAATAGTAAAGTTGATGCTATTAATTTTATTAATTCTATAGAAAACAAGGATAAGTGTCTTATTCTTTCTACAATAGTAGTAGAGGAAACTAGAGAATTTCTTGTAAAGCTTGCAATAGAACGTGATATAGAAATAATAAATGTATTAGGTCCTTGTATTAATGCTGTATCTGAGATAATAAATGAAACTCCAATATATAAGCCTGGAGCTGTTAGAAGACTTGATGAAGACTATTTTAGAAAGATAGAGGCTATGGAGTTTGCTTTAAGTTTTGATGATGGAAAAAGTGAAAGAGGTCTTTTAAATGCTGACCTTGTAATAATTGGTGTTTCAAGAACATCAAAAACTCCACTTTCTATTTATATAGCTAATAAGGGGATAAAAGTTGCTAATGTTCCTCTTGTTCCGGAAACTCCAGTTCCTGAGGCATTATTTGAAATAAACAGAAGAAAAATTATAGGACTAACAATAGACCCAAGGGAACTTATGGCTATAAGACATAATAGAATCACTAGAATGGGAACAAGTCTTCACAAAATAGAATATGCAAATGCTGAAAGAATACTTGCAGAACTTGAGTATGCAGAGAAGATAATGAGAAGAATTAGATGTAAGGTTTTTGATGTAACAAGAAAAGCAATAGAAGAAACCGCATCACAGATTTTAGAATATGTAGGTTATAACGAAGATATAAAGTACTAGACTATTCGTCTAGTACTTCTATTTCTAATTTATCAAATTCAATTTCTTCAATAAAGTTATCCTGGGTAAATGATGTCTTTTTATATTTATTATATTCTTTAAGGTTACTATTTAACCAATAAGGCTTTTGAATATCCAGTTCCTTGCAAATAACTTCTATACAGTACTTTAGCTGATCTTGATACTCTAAATCATCATATGCATAATTACTTTCATGCTGAAATATTATCTTATTATTTTTAATAATTTTTCCCCAAAGCCTCATCATGTTTAATTACCTACCTTTAGTTTTTAAAACAGTATATCAAAAGTTTTAAAAAAATAAAATACTACATTGAATAAATTAGGTTAAAAAGATATACTATAAATATTAAATAACCTTATAGGAGGCAAAACAATGGAAATAAAACTGTCACAATTAGCAACAGAAAAGATAAATGAAGTAGTTAAGTCTAATGATGAAACTCCAACGCTTAGAATATATGTTACATCAGTAGGATGTAGTGGAGCAAAATTTGGTCTTGCTTTTGATGATGCAAAGGAAACAGACACTTTAACAGAGGTTAATGGAATAACTTTCATTACAGATACAGAATATGTACCAGAGTATTCAAATGGGCTTGATATAGATTTTACTGAAGGGGAAAATGAAGGATTTGTAATTAAGTCACTTATTCCTATTAAAAAGAGCTGTGGCGGAGGATGTAACTGTAACCACTAAGCCCTTGACAAATATATTATTTTTGATAATATATTTTCGTATAAAAATATATTCACTTTGAGAGGAAAGAGTAGCTGATAATATAAATTTTAGCGAGCTGATTATGGTGGGAGTTCAGTATTGTTTGTTAGTGAAGGGAGTCCTTGAGTGTATACTTTAAGTGGATTCTAATCTATTTAGAATCAAAAAGGGTGGAACCGCGGAAGATAACCTTTCGTCCCTTAGTTGGGATGAAGGGTTTTTTTGTTATTTTAAGAATTAATAGGAGGTTTTAGTATGGCAAATGACGTTACAATGGATAAGATTGTTGCCCTATGTAAGGGTAGAGGGTTCATATTTCCAGGGTCAGAGATATATGGAGGTCTTGCAAACTCATGGGATTATGGTCCACTTGGAATAGAATTTAAAAATAATGTGAAAAAAGCATGGTGGAAGAAATTTATTCAGGAGAATCCACATAATGTAGGAATTGACTGTGCTATACTAATGAATCCACAGGTTTGGGTGGCTTCAGGACATGTAGGTGGTTTTAGCGACCCTTTAATGGACTGTAAGGAATGTAAGTCAAGATTTAGAGCTGATAAAATAATTGAGGATTTCGCATTAGCTAAGGGAGAAGAGCTTGTTGGAGTTGATGGATGGTCTAAGGAAGAAATGGCGAAGTATATTAGTGACAACAATATAGTTTGTCCAGATTGTGGTAAGCATAATTATACTGATATAAGACAATTTAACCTTATGTTTAAAACATTCCAAGGTGTTACTGAGGATGCTAAAAACGAGGTTTACCTAAGACCTGAAACAGCACAGGGTATATTTGTAAACTTTAAATCTGTACAAAGATCAAGTAGAAAGAAGCTACCATTTGGAATTGGTCAAATAGGTAAATCATTTAGAAATGAAATAACACCTGGAAACTTTACATTTAGAACAAGAGAATTCGAGCAAATGGAACTAGAATTCTTCTGTAGACCAGGAGAGGACATAGAGTGGTTTAACTACTGGAAAAACTTCTGCAAAGACTTCTTATTATCACTTGGAATGAAGGAAGATAATATGAGACTTCGTGACCATAGAGAAGAAGAACTTGCACATTATAGTAATGCTACATCAGATATTGAATATAGTTTCCCATTTGGATGGGGAGAGCTTTGGGGTATATCTGATAGAACAGATTATGACCTTAAGAAGCATATGGAGCATTCAGGAGAGGACCTTGTTTACATAGACCAACAAACTAATGAAAAGATTGTTCCTTACTGTATAGAGCCATCTGTTGGGGCTGATAGAGTAGCACTTGCATTTTTAGTTGATTCATATGAAGAAGAAGAAGTTGGAGAGGGAGATACAAGAGTTGTTCTTAAAATGCATCCAGCACTTGCTCCATTTAAAGCTGCAATTCTTCCTCTTTCTAAAAAGCTTTCAGAGGAGGCTACAGAGCTTTTTACAGGTCTTTCTAAGAAGTTTAATGTTGATTTCGATGAAACAGGAAGTATAGGGAAAAGATATAGAAGACAGGATGAAATTGGGACACCTTTCTGTATAACATATGATTTTGATTCAAAGGAAGATAATTGTGTTACTGTAAGAGATAGAGATACAATGGAACAAGTTAGACTACCAATTAATGAAGTAGCTGAATATATTGAATCAAAACTTGAATTTTAAAGGAGTTGTTAAAGAATAAAATGGACGCGTCGAGTATAGTAATTATGGAAAAAGAAGATGGGATACTCTCAAAAGAGGTAGCAAGTTTTAAACTTGAAAAGGGCCTAAATCTTGTATTTAAAGTTTTTATGGAAGATGAAATTCTAAACTTATTTCTTACTATTGATAAAGAGGAAGTAAGTGATGAGGAGTTTGAGCATATTTATGAAGAATATGACTTTAAATATTTTCATGATAAAGGATATGAAATTGAAGAAGTAGATGGATATTACAATCCTATTTGGGTTATAAAAATACCTTTTTCAAATGAACATACTCTTATGGAATCCATAGTTAATGAGGTGCTAGATTACCATATTAATGAGCTTGAAAGAGTATATAATGAATTCTAAAAAAAACTACACTAGAATTATATTCTAGTGTAGTTTTTTTAATGATAACGAATAACTACCTTAAAAAGGTTTTTTGATTCAACATTATAATATCTTACCTTAAGATTTTTATTTATTAAGTCTTTAGCACGAATGTTTTTATTAAAAAATCTTCTTTTACTATCTAAAGAAAGAAGCTTTAGATATAACCACATATTTCTCTTAAGATAAGATTCAGCTGTATCCTTATATTTTTTATATCCAGGGTTAATAATTTCTATACAATTGTCTTTTATATAGACTTCTATACAATTATTAATAGCAAAATAATCTCTATGAAGAACTGAATTGCCAAGTAAGTCTTCAATTATTTCAATAGGTATTTGTTTATTTTTATACTTTTCAATTATGCTACATGATTTATTAAGCATATCTAAAATATTGCCATCACATACCATTGTGCGCTCTTTTGAGGTATTAGTAGTATTATGAATTTGTATTATACTGTATGGAAGATATTTTTGAGGGTTGTCTGAAAAAAGTAATATTCCTCCATATGTAGGAACATAATTTGATGAATCAAGATCTCTAGATACTATTCCAAGACCCTCAAGTATACTATAGTCAATATTGTCTATTACATTAAAGTTTCTTAAGTAGCTTCTAATATGCTCATTATTAAAGTCTGAAAGTGATGCTGAATATATAGGAATTGTTTCATATGGTAGTAGTCCATACTCATGTATCATCGAAGCTATTTCATCTTTTCTCATTATATCAGTAGTGCTTCCACGTCTAATGTAAAAAGCACCATTTTCCCTCATTTGATGAGGTCTTTGATTAGTATTATATATTGTAATCACTGCGACCTTCTTATCCTTATCTACATCAACTATTTCCAGTTTTATAGGAACCGGTGGGTCAATTCTTGATGCTATTATCTGTTGTAACTTTTCCTCTTTAAAGTCCTCAGGATTAATCCCAATAATTTCTCTTCTTTTATCTTCTACACCAAAAATAAGGTATCCTCTTCCTGCTCTTGTATTAGCAATGGCAACTATATCCTTTGAAAACTCTTTTTTATTACTTTCTGTATCTATGGAAAGTTTAAGTTTAAAGTCTACTTTTGAATTCTCACCTTTAGAAACAAGGTAAAGTAGTTTCTGTTTATTCATCATATTCACCTATTTTTAAAATTTTAGCCTATACTATATAATTATACAAAATCACAATAATATTTACCAATAAACTTAAATAAATTAAAATTAATTTTATAAAAGGTTCAAAAGGTTAAATAATGGTTACTTTGATTGTAAATAGGCATAAATTTTGATACAATTATTTGTAAAGATGGTTAGTGAGCATAGAAAATTTATCATAAGCCCACGAAAGAGGTAATGAGAATGTATATAAAGGATAATATCATGGTGTGTGTAACGCAACAAAAAACATGTGAAAGATTAATAAGCAATGGATCAAGACTAAAAGAAAGCTTTGGATCAGAGCTTTATGTTATACACGTTGTAAAAGATGGTGACAATTTCTTGTATGATGATAAAGAACCTGATGCCCTGCAGTATCTTTTTAATATATCAAAGGAAGCAGGAGCAGAGTTAACTGTTCTAAGGTCCGATGATGTTGTAGAAACTTTAAAGACATTTGCTAAAGAAAAGTCAATAGGGCATATAGTTTTAGGTGAACCTCCTAAGACTAGAAAAGCTTGTGTTATTGATGATTTAATAGTGAGTCTACCACAATCAAAATTTCACGTTATACCAGCAAATTAATATATTAGCATATATAAAGAGAGTCTTTGACTCTCTTTTTTATTTAAATTTTAGGCATATTATTACCATTGATGTAGTAGTATTATACAATGATTTTTATATTAGGGAGTGATTATAATGGTGAAAAGTAATTCAAACTTAGATTTTGGAAAAACAAAAAAAGTTATCGACCTAGCAAATGAGCTTTTAAAGTCTTCAAAGGGAGATATTATATATATAAGTAATTCTTTAGAGCCAAAAGAATATTTAAAAGATGCAATAAAGTTTTTAGATTTATCAGAAATTGAAATAATAAATTCAAGCATTTTAAAAGCAATAATAGAACAGCTTGTAATTGAAAATAAGGCGGTAGAGATAATATTAATAGATAATATATCTAACATAATTGGAGAAGATGAAATTAGTGATTTTCTAAAAGAAGTAGATGTTTTATCATCTAAAAATAGTGTGAAAATTTTATTTGGATTAGATAGGGAAAATAAAGATTATGTAGATAGTTTAGATATTGAAAAAATAGATTAATAGAAAAATGATGAAGCTAAAAACGGCTTCATCATTTTTTATTAGATTATATGATCAACACAAACTCTACTTTCTCTAATTTGGGCAACAAACTTACCTACTTCAACATGTTTAGGATGGTTTTGATATGTATTTAAGTCATCTAATGTTTCAAATTCAGAATAAAGAACAACATCATAGTTATCATCATTATCTGTAGAATCAATTCCAACTTCAATAGAAACAATTTCTTTAATGTCATGCTTTAAATTCTCAAGCATATTTTTAAGTTTAGTTGCATTTTCAATTTTAGATGCATCAAGTGCACTGTCCTTAAGTTTCCACATAACCGTATGTCTAATCATAATATTACCTCACTTTATTATAAGTTTTAATATTATTTTACATTAAAAAGGTAAACTTTTAAATTATTTTATACAAGGTATTTGAATAATGATTCTTTTAAATATATAATGTTTTGGTAAGTTGTTTCATATTGAAGGGAGTTTTTATTTTGAATAAAGGAATTTGCGATAAGTTAAAGTTAGTTCTTTGGGGACTTTCAGGAAGAATAGAAGAAAATATAGATTATATTAGACAGGTAAAGTTTACATTTGTAACTGGCCTTAAGAAGATAGAAGGAGAGTATCTTTTAGACAAAAAAGCAGTAATATTTAATGGCAAGGAAGAAGATATTACAATAGGAAATTTACCAGATTATATATCTAAGGAAGCATTAAACTATGATTCTTTAGAGTTCGTTTTAGAAGAGAGAGGAAGTGCAGTTGTAGTTACTGCGGATGCAAAGGAAGTAAAAACTAAAAAACTTGATAAATTAGAAAAGAAAGAAGATAAAAGTGTGTTTAATACATCTCAAGTTTTAAAAAGAAATTATCTTATAAAAATAGGAGAAGCAGATGATCTATTAAGAGAAATTGGTGTACTTACCAAAGAGGGAAAAGTAAAAAATGATATGATTAGAAAGTATAATCAGATAGATCATTTTGTTGAGCTTATTGATTCAATGATAGATGAGGTTTCAAAGGGTACAGAAACTGTTACAATACTTGATTGTGGTTGTGGAAAATCTTATCTAACATTTGTTCTTAATTATTATATTAAAGAAAAGAAAAAGAAAAATTGTTATTTTATTGGGGTTGATAGATCCGAAGAAGTCATAGAATCATCTAAGAAAATAGCAAAGAAATTAGGATATAAGAATATGGAATTTATAGCAGACGATATTAACTTTTATGAACCAAGTAGAAGAGTTGATATAGTACTTAGCCTACATGCTTGTGATACTGCAACTGATATGGCCTTAGGTTTAGGTGTAAGATTAAAGTCGAAGGCTATTATGTGTGTACCATGTTGTCATAAAGAACTTTTATCTCAATATAGATTTAAAGAATTTGATAGCATACTAAAGCACGGTATATTTAAGACTAAATTTGCAGATATATTAACAGATGGGGTTAGATCTTTATTACTTGAAAGTCAGGGGTATAAGGTTTCGGTAGTAGAGTACATATCACCACTTGAAACACCAAAAAACATTTTAATTAGAGCATATAAGGTTTCAGATAAAAATGAAAAAGCCTTAGATGAGTATATGAAGCTTAGAGAAATGTTTAGCATATATCCATCCCTTGAGACATATATAGATGTTTATGAAGATTAAATTTAAAGAACCTATAGAATTAAAATCTATAGGTTCTTTATTATAAAAGCATCTTTTAATCAAGTTGTTCAATGTCTTCACTTGTTATTAACTGTCTTTGTTCACGGGCTATTTCTTTTATTCGCGATGGAGTACTAGGATTCGTAATAAGTTTTCCAAATAGCTTCAGTGCTTCATCAGTTCTATTTGTTTTTCTTGCAAGCTCTGCTACAAGGTACACAATAGTGTTGTAATCCATACCAAGTATAGGAGCATCTTCCTTACTGAAGGCTTCACTAAAACCGTTATAAGCATTTTCAATAAAGATATCTTCGTGCTCTTTGTCCCCAAGAAGTCTATAAAGCCATGCTATTTTTATGCAAGTATATGCCTTCTCACTTGCTTTAGCCCCTTTAACCATTGAGCTTACAAGTGATAGCTTTAGTCTTTCTATCCCGGTATTCACATCATAAATATTAGGATATTCTCTTGGCTTAAATGAAGGGGTAATCTTAGTTATAATCGCCTTGACTTCATCTTTATAAAGTTTTTTTTCAAATACCTTGGCCATTGAAGCATAGCCACATTTATTACACAAAACCACATCATATAGTATTGGGTTAATTGGTTCGCAATGTTGAAAAAGGTCACTATCCTTTGATACTATACGTATTTTTCCTGTTTTTACTGTTTTACTTTTAAATGTAGTATTACAACAAGGACAAGTATAGGTTTTATCATATAAGAAATCTTCATATTTAAAATCTGTATTTAATTGCATAGTCATTTTTAAGTCACCTTCCTACAGAAATATTAATTACAATTATTTTTTATCAAGACTATATACATAGGCTATTATTTCAGCAACTATTTCATATAATTCCTTAGGAATATTGTCTCCAACTGAAACTGATGATAGGCTTGAAACAAGGTCTTCATTCTCAATAATAGGAACATCAGAATCAATTGCAGCGTTGATTATTTTCTCAGCAACATGTCCAAATCCTAAAGCTGTAACAACCGGTGCTGAAAGTCCTTTTTCATACTTAATTGCAGCTGCACTTTTTCTTTTCATACTCTCACATCCAAATCAGAATAAACTCCCTCACTAAAAAAGTCTGAAAGACCTACAAGTGTTGCAGGTGCGGAAGAAGGCTCGATAGATATGTTTACTACATTGTATCCCATATTAATAATTTTTGTTTCAAGTTTCTTTATATTTTGTTTTATTTGAGTAATATAATCCTTATTTACTTTCAAGTTCAAAATAATATCATTAAATTTTTTAGAAACATATCCTTCAATAAGACCCATGTTTTTAGTTTCAACTGAAATATATAGTTTTACATCATTTATGTCTATATACTTTGAAGAGTATTTATTTTTTATTATTATATTGTTTTTATATAGATTTTCATTTGTATAGAAATTAAAATTAAACATAGTATAATTATTGTTTAAATATTTATTAACATCAAGATTATCTCCTAAAAGATTTAATAACTGAGGAGATAGTTTTGATATAACTTCTGGACTATCCTTTATTGTTGAAAGACTAAGATTCATAGAAGATAATCTTCCACTTAATATATCCTTTGAGGAAGCTGTATCTAAGGTAAAGGATTTTAACAATAAGGATTCGAACTTATCAGCTTTTGAGTATTTTATATTTAATATTTCATCTAAACTTCCCTTTGAAAATTCTTTTAAAATTAATACCTCGGGAGAATTTTCTTTGAGTGATGGATTTTTAGTAATGTTTTGACATAATCTTAAAAAGTCCGATGATTCAGGTAGTGATGATTTTATTGAAGCCGAAAATGAAGGGTTCTCTCTAATTGCTAGAGAAACGTCCTTAATAACACTTTTATCAATATCTATGCCAATGGAATTTTTTATAGATTTTGATATGTTTTCACTTAATGAATCATCCTTTAAAGAAAGTTCGTTTAAAAGTATTAAATTTTTTAATGAATTAATAAATGGTTCAAAGGATTTAGAAAAACTTGAGTTTTCCTTTGGTATTAAGGTCTGTATATTTAATAGATCCTGTTTAGTAATATTATTTATATCTATACTATTATCCTTTAAGAACTTCAAAATATCACCTAAGTTTTCCTTAGTTACTTTTAGTTGATCACAAAGATTTTCTACTGTTGAGTCATCTAAGAAATTTATATCTAAATTACAAGTTAATTTATTAATATCTAGACTTTGAACATTTTCTATGAAATCATTTAGTAACATAGGATTTTTAAAAAAGTCATTAACTTTTAAGATGTTTTCAAGTGTTGCAGGTATTTTGTTTTGCTCTAAAAAAGTTAAGAAATCTAAATCAACATTATCTAAAAGATTTATAGCATTTTTAAGTGCTAAAAATTCTTTGCTGTTTTCATCTATGACCTTGCCAGTTAGACCATTGATCAAATTAATTAAATCAGCATTACTAAGACCACGTAATTCCTTTAAAAAGTTAAAGTTATTATGAAGGTTTAGTATATTTTCATTAGTAGCTGGAATATTATACTTAATTAGTTTAGATATGATTTCTTGACCTTCACTTTTTGAAATATTTAGTTTTTCAAGTATAATACCTATATCACTTTTTTTAGCGTTATTACTACCTTCTTTATTTAATATTTCTAGAATAATTTTATCATTAGTATATTCTTTGACTTTAAATCTATAGCTTTTATTTTCCTCAACACTGTCATCTATTAAAAAGATTGAAGGTAATATTACTCCATTTTGAAGCTGAACTACCCCTTTACCCTCTGATAATGAGAGAACTTTTGCGGATATTAAACTTCCCTTTGATAGGTTTTGTTTATCTTCACCTTTTAAATTTAAAATTTGACTAATATTTTTTATATACATAATATATCACCTATTAAATTATCGCCTAAAATATTATAAAATAAATAGAGTACATAATAGAATTAGGAAGTGATTAACTTGAAAATATATGGAATATCAGATCTACATCTTTCCTTTGATAGTAATAAACCAATGGGAGTATTTGGGGAACTATGGGAAGATCATTACATTAAAATTGAAAAAAATTGGAGGGATAAAATTACAGATAATGATTTAGTATTAATTGCAGGAGACATTTCTTGGGGAATGAAAATAGATGAAGCATTAAAGGACCTTGAATTTATTCATAGACTACCTGGCAAAAAAACAATAATAAAAGGTAATCATGATTACTGGTGGGCTTCAATTTCAAAATTAAACTCATTATATGAGGATATTTACTTTATTCAAAATACACATTATAAGTGGCAAGATTATGCTATTTGTGGAACAAGGGGGTGGATTTCACTTGATGGTGAAGAACATAATGAGGCAGTATATAAAAGGGAATTACTACGACTTGAAATGTCTCTTGAAAGTGCAGTTAAAGAAGGTATAAATAAAAAGATTGTTATGATGCATTATCCCCCTATTACTAAATATAATAAGTGTAAAGAATTCTTAGATATACTTGAAAAATATAAAGTTGAGAAGGTTATCTATGGACATATTCATAGTTCCTCTAAAAATATTTGTTTTAATGGGATTTATAATGAAATAGAGTATAAATGCACCTCTGCTGACATTATAAATTTCGATCCTATAAGGATACTATAATTAAATATGCAAAGACTATTCACTAAAGGAGTGATTAGAATGATGCAGTGTTTCTTTAATATACCATCAATGCATAGCTTATCCTCTGCTCGCAGAGTTTCTAATATTATTGAAGGTGTTAATGGTGTTAAAAATGTTAATACGGATTATGAAAAGAGTATAGTTGGAGTGTTTTGTGAAAATAAAGATAGTGTTGTAGAAAGTATTTCAAATGAAGTTAAAAAATCAGGATATGAAATTAGTTTGTTATAATATTAATTTTAAAATGTTGTTAGTTTATATTAACAGCATTTTTTTTATAATAAATTATTAGGATACTTAAGATATTTAAAGAGCTTATAAATAAAAATATAATTTTAAGCTCTTTAAATTAAAAATTAATTGACTATAGCCCCATTTCTTTCTTTATTTGAAGTAGTCCCTTTGATGTAACTTTATCTGTTGGTATGTTAAGAAGAGATACTATATTATTAAGTTCTTCTTCATCTTCAGATTCTATTTCAGCATATGGATATGGGAAAACTTCATCATCCCACTTATCAAATTCGATAAGTGAGTTATTTAGTTTATAGCTTTCCCTAGATTTATTTTCCTTAGACAAAAACTCTATGTTAAGTGCTGATAAAAAGCCGAATGCTTCATCAAAATTGTCTACTTCAAATTCTCTCTCATCCATTTTTCTCACCTTTTCTTGAGAAATAACCTTTTTTATACACAAAAGAGTTTTGTTATTGTTATGTAAGTAATCTTTAGTTACACGTATTCTAATGTATCCAGTTGAATTTAATTCACTTGGAAGTGAAAAAATATAATTTTCCTGGAATTCTTTTTTTACTAAAGTACCACCTAAAGACTTAACTTTATCCTTTAAATCATTACAATCAATTCCTATAACTTTAACTTCAATTTCACTCATAAAATTATCCTTCCTTTATTCGTAAATTAACTTAGTATAAAAGTTTCACTTTATATTATAGCCTAATATGTTAAAATATCTATATGGTTGGAAGGGAAGATAAAGATGTTTGGATATGTAGTACCATTAAAAGATGAGTTAAGAATAAGAGAGTTTGAAGTATTTAGATCATATTATTGTGGATTATGTAATGAGATTGGGAAGAAATCCTACATATCAAAGGTAACATTAACCTATGATATGACCTTTTTATCCCTTTTATTATCTTCAATATACTTAGATACTGATATTACATATAAAAAGTTTTGTCCATATAAATTTAATAGGGTTAACATTGTTAATACTAATAAGTACATTGAATATGCAGCGCATATGAATATAATACTAAGTAATAGAAAGCTTATAGATAATTTTAAAGATGATAAGAGCTATGTTTCTCTGATATTTTCTAAAATTATAAGTTCAAAAAACATAACTAGTGATATAGAGAGTAAAATAAAAACTATAGATAATTACTTACTAAATACACATAAACTAGAAAGAGAAAAATGTTCTAGCTTAGATGAAATTTCCCATGACTTTGCTAAAATTTGTGAGGAGATTTTCGATATTCATGGCAATTCGGCTCCACTTAGGGTTTTAGGATATAACATTGGTAAATGGATTTATATTTTAGACGCATTTGATGATATTGAAAAGGACGTTAAAAAAGGAAATTATAATCCACTTTTGTATAGGTTTAATTACAAAACAAGTGAGGATGTAAAATCTTTTAAAAGTAGAATAATTGATAATATTGAATTTACACTTATAAGATGTTTAAGTGAGGCGTCTAGTGCCTTTGACCTTATTGATATTAAGAAAAATAAAGATATACTTGATAACATAATTTACCTTGGACTCGACAGACAAACTACCAAGGTTTTAAGAGGAGGATGTTGTAGTGAAAAATCCGTACGAAGTATTAGGGCTTAAACAAGGTGCAAGTCAAGAAGAAATAAAAAAAGCATATAGAGATCTTGTAAAGAAATATCACCCAGATAGACATACAAATAATGAGTTAAAGGATTTAGCACAGGAAAAAATGAGAGAAATAAATGAAGCCTATGATGTGCTTACAAAGAATTCATCAAATAGCTCAGAAAGTTCCTATTCAGGATATTCTAGTTCACATAGTTCTACCTCTGAGGGGACATATGTATTTCAAAGAGTAAGACAATATATTAATACTAATAATTTATCAGCGGCTGAAAGGGAACTTGCAGGGATATCTATAAAAAATGCAGAATGGTTTTATCTGCGAGGGGTAATTAACATGAAAAAAGGTTGGTATTCACAGGCATATGAAGATATTAGTACAGCCTCAAATATGGAACCATCAAGTGCAGAATATAGGGCAGCACTTAATAACTTAAAGTATGCAAATAATCGCTATGCAAACAATCATTATAAGAGAACATCAGCATCAGGAATGGGTTGCTGTGACACATGCACGTGTTTATGCTGTGCGGATAGTTGTTGTGAATGTTGCGGAGGAGATATAATTTCCTGCTGCTAAGGAGGAAAAAAATGAGGGTAAAGTCACAAGACATAGTCTTAGGTGGGATATCTGTAGCTTTGATAGTTATATTTCTTTACTTAGGTACAATTATCATAACTAATAAAATGTTTTTTATGGCACTATCTATAATTTTAGGGTCAATTCCATATATTAAAGGAGGCATAAGGCCTGGTGTAATAGTATATCTAGCCTCAGCTACTTTGGGATTTTTAATTGTACCAAATAAATTATATATTGGAGTATATATTATCTTTGGAATTTATCCATTTGTAAAGTTAGTAGCAGAAAGGTTTAAACCTCTTATAGAGTATATAATTAAATATACAGTTTTTAATATTTTATTAATATTTGCATACTTTATCTATGCAGGTTTAGTAAATCTTGGACCACTATTTAAAAGTAGTTATTTAGCAATAGGATTATTTATATCTTTTCAGGTAATTTTATATATTTTTGACTTTGCTTTTACTAAGTTTATAATTTTTATTGAAGATAGGATACTAAAAAGATTAAAATATTAATCATTATATTTAGAGAAGTATAATTATACTTCTCTAAATTTTATACAATTTTAGGTGACAAAAGAAAATATATGTAAAATAATTCTAAATTTGTAAAATGTATTGAATGATGAAAAAATTAATTTTATAATCAATACTATAGGTTGTTTTACAATTTGATAAGGGGAAGAAATATATGAGAAACATTAGGAATATTACTGTTAATAGAGCGATAATTCATATTATAGATAATTCTATGGAGGAACCTATATTAAATCAAAGAGATTTATATCTTACTGATGAAACTTTAGATTTTATTGGAAAACATATCGCTAAGGCATCCTCAGATGAAGAAGCTAAGTATGCTAAGTTTAATGGAAGTAATAATATTGAAAATATATGTAGAAGTGCAATATATGATGAAGATAAATTTATAGAATCTTCTAATGAAATTGCGAAGGCTTTTTTTAATTTATCTAAATCCTGTGGATTAATTCCATCAGGGGATCTTCTAATTGTAAAGTTTGAAAGTGAGTACGGTAAGATGCTTGCTATAATGAAAATGATATATAACAAAACTTTTATTCACTCAATTGACTATGAAAATGAGAAGATGGTAATAGATATAAAAACCCAATATATAGGACTGCCTGATACAATGCAAAGATTACAAAAATGTGCACTTATTAACTTTGAAGATGATAATGGGGAACTCCTTGTAGTAAATAGACCTACCAAACAAGAAAAGGATGCTAAAAATCTTAATACATTTACTGATGAGATGCTAAAATGTACTTTAATTGATGATAAAAGGGACTTTACAAAGAACTTTGTTAAATCTTCTGAAAAGTGGGTTAGAGAAAATCTTAAAGAAGATGCAGGAAAAGCTGAAGAAGTTAGACGAGAAATAGGAGAAGCTCTTAGAAATGAAGATTTTATAGATATAAAAGAAATTGCAACTGGTATACTTGGTAATGATGAGATGGCAGAAAACTATATTGATACACTTAAAGAAGAAGGACTAAAAGCAGAAAAAATAGAAATTGACAAGGAATGGGTAGATAAAAAATTAAAGAGAAAGAAGCTGAAAATAGATAAGGACATGGAAATATACATTAATTCTGATGCATATAATGACATTAACAGATTTCAAATAAAAAGAAATGGTGATGGGACTATAGACATAATAATTAGGCAAATTAGAAATTATTTTGAAAAACAATAGTGCTTTAGGGTCTTGGGGGAATTTGTATGAAAGGTGCGAGGGTAATTTTAGTTGAGGATTGCAAATTACAGGGTAGAATTACTAGAGATTTACTAGTGAAAAATGGGTATGTTACAAAGTGGGTAAAAACTGCAGAGGAAGCTTTAGAAAATGAAGTTTATAAAAAATACGATATTGTTATATTGGATGTAATTTTATCAGGAATAGATGGATATGAATGCTGCAGAAAAATCAAGGAATCTACAAATACCATACCTGTAATAATGTTAACATCAATGGAGGATGAAGAGAGTGTAATAAAGGCACTTAATTCAGGGGCAGATGATTATATAAAAAAGCCACATAGCTCGCTAGAATTTATTGCAAGGTTAAATGTACAGCTTCGCAGCGCTAGGCTTCAAAAAGAACTTATTAAGAAGAATAGTGAACTTCAGGAGGCTAATAAAATAATAAAGAATATTGCAATAACAGACATGCTTACCGGGGCAAATAACAGATCATTTATAAACGAATATATTAATAATTTAATAAATGGAACAACAAAAAGGCATATTGGATTGTCAACTATAATGATTGATATAGATAATTTTAAATCTGTAAACGATACCTATGGACATTTAGTTGGAGATAAGGTGTTAAAAGAGTTAGCTAAAATATGTAAAGATATAGTTGGAAGTAGGGGAGTCGTAGTTAGATTTGGGGGCGAAGAGTTCTTAGTAGTCATAGATAAAGAATATAAAGATGCTTCAAGCATAGCTGAAAATATACGTAGGGTATGTGAGAAAAGTTGTCCATGTGGATTTATGGTAACTATAAGTGTTGGGGTGTGTATTTCAGAAATATCATTGGAAGAAATAAACTCAGAGTTTGAAAAATTTATTAAAAAAGCAGATAATATGCTATATCTATCTAAAAAAGAAGGAAAGAATAAAGTCACAGTTAGTAACACACTATAAAAAAAGAACTGGCTTTTGCCAGTTCCTTTTTTATAGTGTATTACTTGAACCAAGTACATTTTTAATTTTATGTGAAACAATACCCTTAATTGCATCTCTTGCTGGCCCTAGGTATTTTCTAGGATCAAATTCAGCAGGATTCTTTGTTAGGTATTCTCTTATAGTAGCTGTCATAGCAAGTCTTAGGTCAGTATCAATATTTATTTTACAAACTCCCATTGAAGCAGCACGTCTAAGCATATCCTCAGGAACTCCCTTAGCACCAGGAAGTTCTCCACCAAATTCATTACATTTAGCAACAAATTCAGGCATAACACTTGATGCTCCATGAAGAACAAGTGGGAATCCTTCAAGTCTACTTGAGATTTCTTGAAGTCTTTCAAAATCTAATGATGGTTCACCTTTGAACTTATATGCTCCATGACTTGTTCCAATAGCAATTGCTAGTGAATCAACACCTGTTCTTTCTACGAACTCAACTGCTTGAGCTGGATCAGTATAAGTTGCATCCTTAGCTGATACAGATACAGCATCTTCAACTCCAGCTAGCCTACCTAGTTCAGCTTCAACTACTACGCCCCTTGCATGAGCATATTCAACAACTTCCTTAGTTAGTCTAATATTTTCTTCAAATGGATGCTTAGAACCGTCTATCATAACTGATGTAAATCCATTATCTATACATGCTTTGCATATTTCGAAGTCTTCACCGTGATCAAGGTGAAGGCATATAGGAAGATCAGAGTCCTCTACAGCAGCTTCTACAAGTTTTCTAAGATAAATTGGATTAGCATATTTTCTAGCACCAGCTGAAACCTGAAGTATTAAAGGTGATTTTTCTTCCTTGGCAGCTTCAATGATACCTTGAATAATTTCCATATTATTTACGTTAAATGCTCCAACAGCATATCCACCTTTATAGGCATTTTTGAACATTTCACTTGATGTAATAAGTGGCATAATTATAGTCCTCCTTAGGAAATAGTGTAACACATATATCGATTATTTATATTTTATTTTAACATATATAATTTAAAATTCAATAGATTAGATAATTATAACTTTAAAGGATATTTCTTGAATTAGGCTTCTCCATTTCAGGAATATGTTCAATATAATGTCTTAGAGATTCTAGATTTGCCATAGAATTTGGAATATCATTAAACTTTATAAATTCGATTGTATTCTTTAAGGAGGTTGTTATATTATCAATCTCATGGTGGTTTGTTAGAAGGTTCCATTTATCTTCGAGTTCTTTCCATTCCTCGTTAAGCTCTTCTGCATTTTTTACTGCTGATTTAAGATCATTTTGCAGAAGGTTAAGCTCAATTTTTTTAACTTTTTCAAGCATAGAGCTCGAGCTTTTATTAAGATAATTTCCCATCCAAAGGGTTCCGATAAATAAAAGTAAGGTTGCAGCGAGTAAGCCTAAAATTGTTTTAATGTTTACCTTCATCTTCTTCACCCCTTTTTTGTATATATAATTTTCTAGTAGAATCAATTATGGCTACAAGTACATCATTTGGATCTTCTATTTCATTTTCTTGTAGCTTCTTATATATCCATTTTTCATCATAGCCTGCTATTTTAAGATTATGATGATTTATTTTACCATCTAAAATAATGCTTATTGGAAGAGTTGGATCATCTCCTACAAGTTTAAGGTCTTCTTTAGTAACTGGAGTTTTAGAATAAACAGGAACAATGCTAAGTTTACCGCTAGTTTCCATAATAGCATATTCTATGTCTGCAAGATCTATGTAACCCATTAAACGTAGTTCTTCCATAAGATCATCAAGATTAAATCTTTGTTTTCTAAGTTCACTCTCAATAATTTTACCCTCTTTAATAATTATACTTGGAACTCCGCACATAACTTTTCTTAGTGGTTGAAATTTTAAAGTAAGGTATGAACATAAAACCTCTAAAATAATAAGTGTTATAATAGGTATAATCCCATGAATTAAAGGTATTCCTATATCCTGCATTGGAAGTGCTGCAAGTTCTGAGAGCATTATTGCAGTTACTAATTCATAGGGTTGAAGTTCACCTATTTGACGTTTACCCATTATACGCATTGATATAATTACGAATACATATAAAATAACAGCCCTAAAAAATATAACCATAAAATCACCTCTATATTATTGTGGCTATTAGATAGAAAATTATTTAAATATAATTTAGATTATTTTATGAAATTTTATGAATATATTATAAATAACAAAATATAAACTTATACTACAGGTATTTAGTCGTAAGAGTTAGACTTTTATATGAAGGCATTATAATAAATTACAATTTAAATTAAGAAAGAAAGGGCTAAACTTTATGAATAGATTTAGATTCGAAAAGTTTGAAATGAAGTATGGATATTTTCTGCCAGATGATTTTAAGAAGTTTATGGCTAAGTTTGGAGGAGACTGCCACTTTGGAAGTTGTAACTTTGATTATGTTGATAATATAATCAATAATCTTGTAAGGGTTTATGGTAAAATGGACTTTCATCTTTTTCCCTTTGGAAGTATTGGAAACGGAGATTATTATTGTTTTTATAGATATGGGGAAAATAAAGATGATTATTTTGTAGGCATATGGTTACATGAGACTAAAAACTTCATTATACTTTGTAAAACTTTTAAAGCATTTATATATAGGTGTATTTTAGATGATTATTTTTCTACTATCGTTTCAAGTGATGAATTAGGATTTGAAGAAAGTGTTAGACTAAGTAAAGAAAGTATCGAAAGATGCAATATACTATGCAGTGAATATAACTTCGATATGGAAAAAGTAAAAACCATTAAAAATCAAATAGATTACCATAGGCTAATGATTGAATTTGACCCCAAAGCACTTCAAAGCTTGTGTTATCTTGGGAAGCATCTTATAAATTCTAATATGGAAGAGGCTAAAGAGTATTTAACTAGGGCAAAGAATATTTGTAGTTTCTATACAGCTCCATATTATATCCTAGGAAAACATTATTTAGGAAAAGGAATAAATGAGGGAAAGACTGAAATTCTTAAAGGAATAAAAACATCTTTAATTTTAACTGGGTATAGTTATTGGGAGGAAGATTACATGGATATTCCTCAAGATGTTCATAGAAATCTAGCATTTTATTTAAGTGAGAGGGATATATCCTTTGACAATTTTATTGAAAACGCATTAGTTATGGGGAGAGACCCATATAGTCTAATTCTTAGGTTAGAACTTGCAGAAAGACTTAAGAAGGAAGGCAAATATAACGAGGCTTTAAGAGAGTATGCTAATGCAATTTATTGTTGTGATGATAACATAATATGTAAAGATATTTTAAGGGAAGCTTTAAACTGTACTAAGGAAGGTGGAATTATGTATTTATCTAAGTTAATAGAACAGGACATAAAGCTTATGAAATAAAGGTTGGGACTCCTATGTAAGTAGGAGTTTTTTGTTATATATAGAATAATTATAGAATATAAATATGTACATATATAGAATTTCTGTCATATTATAATGTGTAAGGAAATTTTTAAATTACGTGGCTTAAATAAGGAGGAAATTTCATGGATTTGAAGAAAGCATATATTTCCGGTGGAGAAGTAATAGAATTTGAAGCGGGAGATAGTATTATTGATATATTAAAATGTGAAAAAGACATAAAAGAGCCCTTAATAGCAATAGTAGATGGTGAAGAGGTAGTTGACCTTTCTAAAAGAATGCATTGTGATGCAAATATAAAGCCTATAGGTATGGAAAGAAGTCTTGGGGCTAAAGCTTATCTTAGGACATTAACATTTGTACTTATAAAAGCTGTGAAAAATATATACCCAAAATCAAGAGTTATTCTAAAACACTCATTGAACAAGGGACTTTATGGAGAAATAGAAAATATAGGTGAAATTACAGATGAGAAAATAGAAGAAATAAAAAGTAAGATGTTTGAGATAATTAATCGTGATATAGAGATAGAAAAAATAAGAGTAAAAAAAGGTGAAGCTGAAAAAATATTTAAAGAATATGGAATGAAGGATAAATTAAGACTACTTAGTCATTTAGATTTATCTTATATAAGTCTTTACAAGTGTGGCAGCTTCTATGATTATTTCTATGGAACAATGTTATCTTCCACAGGATACTTAACCTTATACGACCTATTTAAATATGGTAAAGGATTTATATTAATGAGTCCAAAACAGAAGACAGACTATAAACTTCCAAAGTTTGTGGATGTTCCAAAGCTTGCAAAGGTTTTTGATGAAACACAAGCAATTGCTAATATTCTTGATGTAGCAGATGTAGGTGCATTAAATGATAAAGTTGATTCAGGAGAAATTAAGGATCTAATATTAGTTTCTGAGGCACTTCATGAAAAGAAAATTGGAAGTATCGCAGATAAAATATGTGAAAATAAGGATAAAATAAAATTAGTCGCAATTGCAGGACCATCATCATCTGGTAAAACAACATTTTCTAAGAGGCTTTCTATACAGTTAAGATTATTAGGATTTGACCCATATACTATTTCTTTAGATGACTACTTTGTTGATAGAGAACATACTCCAAGAGATGAAGATGGACAATATGACTTTGAAAGTATAGGTGCATTGGATGTTAAGTTATTTAATGAACACTTATCAATACTTTTAGATGGAGGAGAAATTAGCCTTCCGAAGTTCGATTTTTTAACAGGGAATAGAATAGATAGTGGGAAAAGATTTAGACTTAAAGAAGATACAATAATAGTAATTGAGGGAATACATGGGCTAAATGAAGTGTTAACAGAATCTGTTCCTAGAGATAATAAATTTAAAATATATATAAGTGCCCTTACTCAATTAAATATTGATGATCATAACAGAATGCCTACAACAGATGTAAGACTACTAAGAAGAATAGTAAGAGACCATGAAACAAGAGGTAGAAATGCTGAAACTACAATTTTAGGATGGTCATCAGTTAGAAGAGGGGAAGAAAAAAATATATTCCCATATCAAGAAGAAGCAGATGCTATGTTTAACTCAACGGTTATATATGAAATGAGCATTCTTAGAAAATATGTTCAGCCACTTTTAGAGGCTATACCTAAAGAAAATCCAGCTTATATAGAAGCTAAAAGACTACTAGATGTTATCTCATACTTTAAAGTAGCACCTGAAGCTAATATACCTCCTAATTCGATAATAAAGGAGTTTATAGGTGGAGGTTGCTTTGAACATTAGAAAATACGAGCTTTAATACATTTTATGTTTTAAAAATTAAACGGATAAAAGGTGGGAGTTACATGGAATTTAAAAAAGCCTGTTTACCAGGAGGAGATATAAGGGAATTTGAAGAAGGTGCAAGTATTTTTGAAATATTAGGTTGTAAAAAGGATATAGATGAACCTTTTATAGCAATACTTGATGGAGAAGAAGTAGAAGATCTTTCTAAAAAGATTCACTATGATGTAAATATCAAGCCTCTTAGAATGAAAGATGATTTAGGTGCATCAGCATATTTAAGAACCCTTATTTTTGTTTTTGTAAAAGCAGTTAAAAACTTATATCCTGATGCAAAGGTTATACTTAAAAACTCATTTAGCAGAGGTTTATATGGAGAAATAGAAAATATAGAGGGTATTTCAGAAGAAAAAGTTAAGTCAATAAAGGAAAAAATGAATGAAATCATTGAAAGTGATTTGGAAATTGAGAAAATAAAGTTTAAAAAGTCTGAAGCTGTAAAAATATTCGAAGATAATGGTATGGAAGATAAGCTACAAGGGTTAAAGTATATAGATTTACCATATATAAGTCTTTATAAATGTGGAGAGTTTTATGATTATTTTTATGGTGTAATGCTTATTTCAACAGGATACCTAAAGATATATGACTTATTTAAAAATGGAGAAGGATTCATTCTAATGAGTCCAAGAAAAGGTAGTAACTTTACACTACCAGAATTTAAAGACTCACCAAATCTTGTAAAAATATTTGAAGAAACTCAAAGAGTATCAGACATTGTTGGTGTCTCTAATATAGGAGATTTAAATGACAAAGTTATTTCTAAAGGCATAAATGATATAATTTTGGTTTCAGAATCATTACATGAAAAAAAGATAGGTTTAATTGCAGATAAAATATTCAGTTGTAAGGAAAAAATAAAACTTGTTATGGTAGCTGGACCTTCATCTTCTGGGAAAACTACATTTTCTAAAAGACTTTCTATTCAGTTAAGACTTTTAGGATTAAAACCATATATTATATCACTGGAGGATTATTCTATAGATAGAAGATATATTCCGGTAGATGAGGAAGGAAAATATAATTTTGAAGCTATAGAAGCCTATGATATAGAACTACTTAATGAGCATATAAAATCGCTTCTAGATGGGGAAGAGGTGAATATCCCAAGATTTGATTTTATAAAAGGATCAAGAGTTGAAGAAGATAGAAAATATAAAATGAAGGATAATACAATACTTATTGTTGAGGGTATGCATGCTCTCAATAAAGTATTAGTTGAGTCAGTTCAAAGAGAAAATAAATTTAAGATATACGTAAGTGCTCTTACACAGTTAAACATTGATAATCATAATATTATAGAACCTAAAGATGTTAGAAGATGTAGAAGACTGATTAAGGATAATAAAGTGAAGGGCGTAAACCCAGAGGAAGTTCTAAGTATTTGGTCAAATGTTGATAAGGTAGAAACTGAAAGCGTATTTCCATATCAAGAAGAAGCAGATGCTATGTTTAACTCAACAGTTATGTATGAAATGAGTATACTTAGAAAGTATGTTGAACCACTTTTAGAATCTGTGTCTAAGGAAAGTCCTTCATATATAGAGGCTAGAAGACTTTTGGATATAATATTATGTTTTAAAGAGGCAGAGGAAAAATTTATTCCTCAAAACTCTATTATTAAAGAATTTATAGGTAAAAGCTGTTTTGAAGATTAATAAAAAGCTATATAGGGAAGACCCTATATAGCTTTTTATATAGTTAGTGGCTCTTCAAGGAAGCCGTCTATAGAATTAATATATCTACCAAGAGCGAAAAAGT
Organism: Clostridium cylindrosporum DSM 605; assembly: GCF_001047375.1. Taxonomy (NCBI): domain Bacteria; kingdom Bacillati; phylum Bacillota; class Clostridia; order Eubacteriales; family Clostridiaceae; genus Clostridium; species Clostridium cylindrosporum. Next base: position 89,756 of record NZ_LFVU01000028.1, on the reverse strand, counting down.
AATCTGAAAGTCGATTAACATACATATAACTATGGGGATAAGTATTTTGATTAAGTTCTCTTAAAACCGTGACAAAACATCTCTCAACGCGCCTAATAATAGTTCTTATAACATGGGAATATGTAGATTCAGTTGTGCCACTACAGTAAATAAAGGAGTTAAGTTCTGGAGATATATTAGTCATAAAGTCAATTCTATTTTCTAAAAAAGAAATATGTTCACTGTTAACAAATGTCTTTTCTAAATTAAAAGAGACTTCACTTCCAAGAAGAAATATAGTATGTTGTATTTCTTTTAATTCTTTATCTATGCTATGAAAATTATTCTTAGGATAAATAAGACTTCTTAAATATCCAATGCTAGCATTAATTTCATCTATGCCTCCTTGAAGTTCAATTAAAATACTGTCTTTAGGTATCCTTGTATTTTTAGCAGTTGAGGTTAACCCACTGTCTCCTGTTTTTGTGTAAACTTTCCACATATTATCTCCTCCAGTGAATATTTGTTAGAATTATTTTATAATATAAAGTGTTATTAGTCGATGAATACTTAACACAATTATTTGATATAATATGATAAAATAAATGTTAAATAAATTATGGAATTTAAGTTTATGATTTTAAATAAATGAAAATAATATATTAGGAAGGTTAATTTATCTATATATATAATATTAACTTAATATAGTCTTAATATTATTATTTTATTATGGAGGTGTGGTAATGATAGAAAAGGATTTAAGTCATGAAATACTAAAAGAAGCATTAAGTACAGGTGCAGACTTTGGGGAAATATACATAGAAGAAGAGAAAATAAACACAGCGGTAATAACAAATGGTAAGGTAGAGGATGTTCTATCAGGAAAAACATTTGGAGCAGGTATTAGAATTTTTTCAGGTCTAAAATCCGTTTATGTGCATACTAATAATGTTACTAGAGAAGGCTTATTAAAATGTGCAAGGGATGCTGCAAGTGCTATTAAAGGAAGTGGAGCAGATTTAAAAGACCTAGTTATAAGAAATAACAATAATATTAATCCGATAATTCATTTGCCAGAGGATATTGTAATTGGGAAGAAAGTAGACAAAATAAAAGAAGCATATAAGGCAGCAAAGGATTATTCAAGTGAAATAGTTCAAGTTACAGCTAGGTACGCTGATAATGATAAAAAAGTATATATAGCAAACTCAGAGGGATTAATAACAAATGATAGAAGATGTAGAACCAGAATAGCTATTCAATCTGTTGCATCAGATGGAGTTGAGAATCAAACAGGGTTCTTTGGACCAGGAAAGTCAATGGGCTTTGAGTTTTTTGATCATACTGATGTTGAGTGGTATGCAAAGGAAGCATCAAGAATAGCTCTTACAATGCTTCATGCTGATAAATGTCCATCAGGTAATATGGATGTAGTAATAGATAATGGTTTCGGAGGAGTTATATTCCATGAGGCATGTGGACACTCCCTAGAAGCAACATCAGTTGCAAAGGGGCACTCTGTTTTTTCAGGTAAATTAGGAGAAAAAATAGCATCACCTATTCTTACTGCGATTGATGATGGATCAATTCCAAATGAATGGGGATCAATTAGTATAGATGATGAAGGAAATAAAGGAAGAAGAAATATACTAATAGAAAATGGTGTGTTAAAGGGATATATGATAGATAAGTTAAATGGCAGAAGAATGGGTATGGAGGCTACAGGGAACTCAAGAAGACAAAGTTATAAATATGCTCCAACCTCAAGAATGACAAATACATTTATAGCTCCAGGTAAAAGCACTCAAGAGGAGATTATATCCGCAACAAATGAGGGTATATATGCAAAATACATGGGGGGAGGCTCAGTAAATCCTGTAACTGGTGAATTTAACTTTAGCGTACTTGAGGGATACCTTATAAAAGATGGAAAGATAGATAGACCTGTTAGAGGTGCAACATTAATAGGTAAGGGTTCCCAAGTACTAATGGATATAGATATGATAGGTAATAATCTTTCTATGGGACAGGGAATGTGTGGTTCTATAAGTGGAAGCATTCCTACAAATGTAGGTCAACCTACAATAAGAGTTAAGAATATAACAGTAGGTGGCGGAAAGTAGAGGTGATAGTATGAATATTAAGGATTTTTCAAATAAGTTATTTTCAAAGGGAAAAGAATTAGGATTTGAAGAAATGGAAATATACTATGTTGATAGTGATAGCTTTGAAGTAAAAGTTTATAGTGAAGAAATTGATTCATATAGTGTTAATACTTCAAGAGGACTATCATTTAGAGGTATTATTGATGGTAAAATGGGTTATTCCTTTACAGAGAAATTTGAAGAGGAAGACATTGAATATTTAGTTATTTCAGCTAAGAATAATATTGAAGAAGTTGAAATAAAAGGTGAAGAATTTATTTTTGAAGGAAGTTCAGATTATCATAAACCTTTTGAGAGTAAATACAAAGAGGTAGATACTGAGAAAAAAATTAAAAATGTTATAGATCTTGAAAAATTAGGGTCTAGCATAGACAAAAGAATTGAATCTGTTCAACACTGTATACTTCAAACAGCAAAGGGGAGTAGAAGAATAATTAATACTAAGGGACTTGACCTTGAGGATTCATCAGGAATATGTATAGCATATCTTAGTCTCGTTGCTAAAGATGGAGAAGATGTTAAAAGTGGAAGTAGCTTTAAAATGGTCGAATCCTATAATGATTTAGAGTTCGAAGAAATAGCTAAGGAAGCAACAGAGGAGACGGTGTCTAAAATAGGGGCAACAACTCCAAAAACAGGAAAGTATAAGATTATTTTAAGATATGATGCTGCAGCGGATTTCCTTAGTACATTTGCATCAGTATTCTCAGCAGATGCAGTACATAAGGGATTATCACTACTTAAGAATAAAATAGGTGAAAAAATAGCATCAGATAAAATAAATATAATAGATAATCCATTTTTAGAAGAGGGTAGCTCAAAATGTACATTTGATGATGAAGGAGTTGCAACCTATAAGAAAACATTAATTGAAAATGGAATTCTAAAAACATACTTACATAACATTAAAACATCGAAAAAGGATGGAGTAGAGTCTACTGGTAATGGATTTAAAGCATCATATAAATCACCTGTAGATATATCACCAACAAATTTATATATTGAAAAAGGGGAAAGAAGTTTAGATAATATAATTAAGGATTCTGATGAAACAATACTTATAACAGAACTTCAAGGATTACATTCAGGCGCAAATTCTGTTTCAGGGGACTTTTCATTAGCAGCCCTTGGAAAGCTAATTAAAAATGGTAAAGTTATAGGTCCTGTTGAGCAAATAACTATATCAGGAAACTTTTATAATTTATTAAAAGATGTAGAAGAAGTTGCAGCAGATTTTAAGCTAAGTGTACCATCAGGTGCAGGAGGCTATGGAAGTCCTAGTATAGTAATTAAAGAGATGAACATATCAGGAAAATAACTTTGTATATGGCAAGGGGGGAGACATATGCAGACAAAGAAAGAGTTTATACTTAGAATAATAATGATTCTAATCGGTAGTTTAATTTCAGCAATCGCAGTAAATGCATTTATAATCCCACATAAGCTTTTAAGTGGTGGTGTAACAGGGATAGCTATTATTGTAGAATATATAGCAAATATACCAACAGGTATATTAATTCTTCTGATAAATATACCGATTTTCTTATTTGGTATTAAGGAAGTTGATAAAGATTTCATAATTTATAGCTTACTTGGAATGATATCTAATTCTGTTTTCTTACTTTTAACACAGGGAATATCAGAGCATATATTTACGAAGGATATAATTTTATCTAGCGTATATGCAGGGGCCCTTTCAGGTGTAGGACTTGGGATAATTCTAAAGTATGGAGGTTCCCTTGGAGGAATAGATATTATAGCTGTAGTATTTAAAAAAAGAACCGGTATAAATGTATCAACACTATCATTTGTAATGAATCTTGTTATAGTTGGCTGTGGTGCATTTATAAGTGGAATAGATATTATTCTATATACCCTGATGGCAATGTATATTACAACACTTCTTATGGATAGAGTAATTGATGGTCTTGATAGAAAAAAACTTCTATTTATAGTTACTGAAAAGGAAACGGAAGTATCATCTGTAATAATGAGTACTTTAGGTAGAGGTGTAACATACCTTTACGGCGAAGGTGCTTATACTGGAGATAGAAAAAGAGTATTATATTGTATAGTACCACTTAAGCAGCTGATGAGAGTAAAAAGAATTGTTGAAGATGTAGACCCAACGGCATTTATAACTATTATAGATGCTTCAGAGGTTCAAGGAAGTGGCTTTAAAAAGCAATCAATATAACCTATAAAAATTAGAGGCTAAAATAAAAGGATTAAAAACCTTCTATTTTAGCCTCTTATATTGTTTAGAGCTTGCTTCTACTATATCTAAGAGTTAGAATTATTATTCTCCTAACTAGCCTTCTAGCCATAGGATATGAAATTCCCTTAGTTGCTAAAAATCTGAAAATATTAGGATCACTAAATTCTATTCTTCTAAGGATACGATTAACTTCTACTTGAAAATTATTTGGATATTGCATTTCATCTCCAAAAATTTTATCAGAGAAATCGGAATCTATATCATGATTTGGATTACCTATTTTTCTATTCATTAAATTATAGTGGAAGTCACCTTCTCTAACTTCACTATCTATAGAGAAAGGATCATTTGAATTTTCATTAAGTGTATATTCATATTCATAAAATGGGAAACTATCTTGAGAAGAATCATTATAAATAGTATGATTATCTATAGTTTCATTATATTCGTTAAGTCTTGGACAAATGAGCATTCTATTTTTTTCTGAATGAATAGAATTATTATTTTTGATATCTGACATAACTACCTCCAATTATAAAAAGCATATATGATATATAATATGCATGCTATTGGATTATTGATACAATTTTACGATATGTATAGATATAATTTTATTGAGTAAAGCAGGATATAATGGTAAAATACAAGTACAAAGTTAAAGATAATTAGGGGAATAATTAGGAGGATAAAATGAAGAACTACAGTGTTTTTGATGTTTTAGGACCAGTTATGATCGGTCCATCAAGCTCCCATACTGCAGGGGCAGCAAGACTTGGAAAAGTAGCAAGGGGAGTAGTAGGCGAAGATTTTAAAAAGGTAGAATTTTATCTACATGGATCATTTGCTGAAACATATAAGGGGCATGGAACAGATAGAGCCTTAGCAGCTGGAATACTTGGTATGGAAACTGATGATGAAAGATTAAGAACAGCTATTCAGTTAGCTGAATCTAAGGGCATAGAACTTAAATATATTCCAACTGATTTAGGTGATGAACATCCAAATACTGTTAAGATGGTATTCTATATGAATGATGGAAGTACTAAAACGATAACAGGATCATCTATTGGTGGAGGAAATATGGTAATCACCAACATAGATGGAGAAAAAATAGATAAAGATTCAGAACTAAACAAGTAAGCGAGGTGATTTTAATGTATACAACTGGTAAAGAGTTATTAGAAATGACTAAAGAAAAAAATTGTAAAATAAGTGATTTGGTTTTAGAGTATGAAGCAAAGTTACATTCTCTAACAACTGATGAAATAAACGAAAAAATGAAGAATAATCTACATATCATGGTAGAATCAGCTAATAAGGGGCTAAACGAAGCAGTTAAATCTGTAAGTGGTCTTATTGGAGGAGACGCTAAGAGAACACATGATTATGCAACTAAGAAAACACTTTGCGGTGAAACTATAAATAAAGCAATGGCAAGAGCATTGTCATGTTCAGAAGTTAATGCTGCTATGGGTAAGATAGTAGCAGCACCTACAGCTGGATCATGTGGGATACTTCCAGCAGCTGTTATTACAGCAGCTGAGGTTCTAGGGGCATCTGAAGAGGATATGGTAAGAGCTTTATTCACAGCATCAGGTATTGGTCAAATAATAGTTAGAAATGCAACTGTTGCTGGGGCTGAAGGCGGATGCCAAGCAGAGTGCGGATCAGCAGCAGCAATGTCTGCAGCTGCTATTGTTGAGATGGCAGGTGGAACACCAGAAATGTCATTTAACGCTGCTTGTATAGCCATAAAGAATGTTTTAGGACTTGTGTGTGATCCTATTGCGGGACTTGTTGAGGCACCATGTGCTAAAAGAAATTCATCAGGTGTTGTTAATGCACTAACTTCAGCTGACCTAGCACTCGCAGGTGTTAAGAGTATAGTACCTTTTGATGAGGTTGTAGAGGCTATGTATGAAGTAGGAAAAGCTCTTCCACATACACTTAGGGAAACAGCTCTAGGAGGAATGGCAGCTACTCCAACTGGTATTAAGCTAAGAAAAGAAATTTTAGGAGAATAATAAATTCCTTAGTTTATTTGAGACTATAGATTAATAACTTATTAATCTATAGTCTTTTTTTGTTAATTATTTATTAAATAAATATACATAGAAAATATCGATATTAATGGTAAAATTGATAATATATGTTAGAATATATTATATAACTACAATATATGACTAAATTTGACTTATAAATTTTGAGACAATTTAACATTGGTAATCTGATTGAACATAATTAAGGGTATACTTGATAAAATTTTTAAATGGATAATATAGGTTTAGGTTTTAGTAATTATGGAGGTGACAAAATTGGGTAAATTAAAATTAGCATCAAAGCTTAGTATAATTTCAGGAACGATATTTTTGATATCAGTATTTATAATATCTATTTTGGTATTAAATACTGTAAAACAAAGTTCTTACAAACAGTCATTAATTATTGCCAATGAAGTTTCAAGCGGATATTCTAAGGAAATAAAAGCACAAATGGAATCTTCTAATTATGTTACAAGGCAAATAAGAGATACAATTGAGTTATATCAAATCGACGGTAAGGCAACAAGAGAAAATGTAGTAGAAATAATTAAAGCAAATTTAAAAAATTCAAGTTCACTTGTAGGTGCATATGCATGCTACGAACCAAATGCATTTGATGGAAAAGATAAGGAATACATAAATAAACCAGGTTATGATAAGACAGGTAGATTAGTGCCATATGTTTCTAAAACAAAATCAGGAACTGAGGTATCTACATTAACGGATTATGAAAGTACAGATCAAAATAATTATTATCAAATAGCAAAAAGAACAAAGAAGCCTTTTATAATGGAGCCAATTCAGTATGATATCGATGGTGAGAAAACATGGATTGTTGCTATTGTTCTTCCTATTATTGATAACAATGGGGTATTTAAAGGGGTTATAGGTGCAGATATTTCACTAAGTTCAATGCAGAATGTGACTCAAAATGCAAGACCCTTTAATGGTTACACTTACACATTATCGGAAAAGGGAATTATAGCTAGTCATGGGTTTAATAAAGATTTTATTGGTAAGAATGTTACAGATGTAAATAAAGGCATAGATAGTAGTATATTCTCATTAATACATGAGGGAAAAGCTTTTAGTAAGGAAATAGATAGTAGCGTAACAAATACTAAAATGTTAAATGTATATAAGCCAATAATAATCTCAGGGATTGATACAAAATGGAGTTTTTGTGCTTCAATTCCAGTAGATAATATTTATTCAGAGTATTATTCACTACTTAAAAAAATAATAACATCAACAATAATTATAACACTACTTGTAGTATTAATTACGATGTTCTTTATGAGGAAAGCGTCAAAGCCTTTAGTTGATTTATCTTCTTATATTGAGATAATCGCTAATGCAGATTTCACACAAAAGGTAGCAGACAATATATTTTATAAAAAAGATGAAATAGGGATTATAGCAAACTCTGTTGTAAAAATGAGAGAATCTATAAGAAGCTTAATAGAGGATGTTTCTAATGAAGCGGATGCTCTAAAAAGTGTAGTAGCAGATGCTAACTACAATATGAATTTACTTCGTGATAATGTTGAAAGTGTATCATCAACTACACAGCAGTTATCAGCTACAATCGAGGAAACTGCAACATCAGCTGAGGAGATGAATAGTTCATCACTTGAAATAGAAAAATCAATAGAAGAGGTTGCAAAAAGATCAGAAGAAGGTGTTCAAGTTGCAAGAGAAATTAGTGGAAGAGCAATTGATTTAAGAGAAGACTTTAAAGTCTCTAAGGAAGAAGGAGAAAAAGTATTTATAAGTACTAAGGCAAAACTTGAGAAAGCCTTAAAGGAATCAGAGGCAGTAAATGAAATAAAGGTACTTTCTGATTCTATAATGGAAATAACCGCACAAACAAATCTTTTGGCATTAAATGCAGCAATAGAAGCTGCAAGAGCAGGGGAAGCCGGAAGAGGATTCTCAGTTGTTGCAAATGAGATAAGAAATCTTGCGGAATCATCAAAAAATACAGTTGAGGAAATACAAGTTATAACAGAAAAAGTAACTAAATCTGTGGAGCATCTTGTAGGTAGTTCGAAAACCATGTTAGATTATATGGAACAAAATGTTAGAGGCGATTACGATAAAATGCTACTTGCTACAGAAAAATATAGTAGTGATGCGACTACAGTTGAAAAAATAGTATCTGATTTTGGTTATGCTTCAGAAAATGTTTTAGATTCAATTAAAGGCATGGTTAATGTAATAGAGGGTGTAACAGCTGCAGTTAATGAAGGTGCAGCAGGAGCTACTAATATATCTGAAAGAAATTTAGATATTCTAGAAGAAAATAATCATGTAAAGGAAAGTTTTGATGAGATACTAAATCTTTCAGACACTATTAAAGATAAGATATCTAAGTTTAAGATATAGATAAGAGATAAAAATTACACACAGTAGACTTATAGGATAATAGATTTTTTAAAATCTATTATCCTATTTTTTATAATTATGAAAATGTTTCTTTAGTAAAATTTTTATTACTTGTAGAAATATGACGAATTAGTATTTAAAAAGAAGTTTTATGTAATAAAACTAGAAATATTGTAAAAAAATAATAAATAAGCATAAAATATAACTATATTTAACCTATCCATTTTGTATGAATTAAACACTAGTAATTTAATACAAATATAATTAAAATATACTTTGTAAGAAAAAAAGGGTAAATTGTTAGTAATAGTCGTAGTAAATATGGAGGTGAAAAGATTGGGGAAATTAAAATTAGCATCAAAACTTAGTATTATTTCAGGAACGATATTTTTGATATCAGTATTTATAATATCTATTCTTGTATTAAATACTGTAAAGCAAAGTTCTTATAAGCAGTCAATAAATATTGCAAATGAAGTTTCCAGTGGATATTCTAAGGAAATTAAGGCACAAATGGAAGCTTCAAATTATGTTACAAGGCAGATAAAAGATACAATAGAGTTTTATCAAGCAGATGGGAAAGCAACAAGAGAAAAGGTTGTTGAGATTCTTAAATCTAATTTGAAAAATACAAACGCAATTGTAGCTGCTTATGTGTGCTTTGAACCAAATGCATTTGATGGAAAAGATAAGGATTATATGAATAAACCAGGTTATGATAAAACAGGAAGGTTTATACCATATGTTACTAAAACAGAAGCAGGTATCAATGTATCAAAACTATCTGATTACTTAAATCCAGATCCAAATAATTATTATCAAATAGCAAAAAGAACAAATAAACCATTTATTATGGAACCAGTTCAATATGATGTAAATGGTGAAAAGACATGGATGATCGGACTTATTCTTCCTATAATTGATCAAAATGGAGTATTTAAAGGTATTATAGGTGCAGATATAACATTAAGTTCAATGCAAAATGTAATAAAAAATGCAAAGCTACTTAATGGGTATACTTATACATTATCAGAAAAAGGAATAATTGCTAGCCATGGAATGAATAAAGACTTTATTGGTAAAAAGGTTACAGATGTAAACAAGGGAATAGATAGTAGCGTAATATCATCAATACAAGAAGGAAAAGCTTTTAGTAAGGAAATTAATAGTACTGTAACAAATACTAAAATGCTAAATGTATATAAACCAATAACAATCTCAGGGATAGACACAAAGTGGAGTTTTTGTGCTTCAATTCCAGTAGATAATATATATACTGAGTATTATTCTCTGCTTAAAAAAATAATAACATCAACACTAATAATAACATTATTAGTAGTACTAATTACTATGTTTTTTATGAAGAGGGCTTCAAAGCCTTTAGTTGATTTATCCTCTTATATCGAAATCATTGCTAATGCAGATTTTACACAAAAAGTAGCAGATAATATATTTTATAAAAAAGATGAAATAGGAATAATTGCAAATTCTGTTGTAAAAATGAGAGAGTCTATAAGAAGTTTAATTGAGGATGTATCCCATGAGGCAGACTCTTTGAAAAATGTAGTAGAAGAGGCTAATCATAATATGAATTTACTTCGTGATAATGTTGAAAGTGTATCCTCAACTACACAACAATTATCAGCCACAATTGAAGAAACTGCAACCTCGGCTGAGGAAATGAATAGTTCATCAGTTGAAATAGAAAAGTCAATAGAAGAGGTTGCAAAAAGATCAGAAGAAGGTATTCAAGTTGCAAGAGAAATTAGTGGAAGAGCAAGTGATTTAAGTAAAGAGTTTAAGTTATCTCAAGAAGAAGGTGAAAAGGTATTTATAAGTACTAAGGCAAAGCTTGAGGAAGCTCTTAAGGAATCAGAGGCGGTAAATGAAATAAAGGTGCTTTCTGACTCTATAATGGAAATAACTGCGCAAACAAATCTTCTTGCTTTAAATGCGGCTATAGAAGCTGCAAGAGCAGGGGAAGCTGGAAGAGGGTTTTCAGTTGTTGCAAATGAAATAAGAAATCTTGCAGAATCATCTAAAAGCACAGTTGAAGAAATACAAGTTATAACTGAAAAAGTAATCAAATCAGTAGAGCATCTTGTAGGCAGCTCAAAAACGATGTTAGATTTCATGGAACAAAACGTTAGAAGTGACTATGATAAGATGCTACTTGCTACTGAAAAATATAGTGATGACGCAAGTACAGTTGAAAAAATAGTATCCGATTTTGGAGATGCATCAGAAAATGTGTTAGATTCTATTAAAAGTATGGTTGATGTAATAGAAGGTGTAACAGCAGCAGTAAATGAGGGTGCAGCAGGGGCTACTGATATATCTGAAAGAAATTTAGATATATTAGGGGAAAATAACAATATAAAGGATAAGTTTACTGATATCCTAAATCTATCTGATACTATAAAGGAGAAAATATCTAAGTTTAAAATATAACTTTAAAATGAAAAGTGTACACTATAGGTTAAATAAAAAAGATTTACCATAGTGTACACTTTTTCATTAAAATAAAAGTTTTTTACATGAAGTAATAGCCAAGAGCCAATATAACATATGCAGCTATCATAATACTCCCCTCAAGCCAATAGGTCTTTCCATCTTGAAATACGAAAAAAGATAGGAGAAGAGCTATAATAAGACAAAGTATATGATAGGCGGCAAAAACTAAGCTTAGGGGGTTTCCTACAAACATACTTACGATAACAAGTATTGGAGCAGATAAAAGTGCTATTTGTATACTTGAGCCAACTGAAATTTCTATACAAAGATTAATTTTATTTTTAAGAGCCATAACTATTGCTGTTGCATATTCACCTATATTACCAATTAAAGGTACTACAATAATCCCAAGAAAGTGTTGAGATATAGAGAATGTAGTAGAAATGTACTCTAGAGTATTTACAAGAATGTGGCTTTGTAGAACCATTATTAAAGCGATAACCGTAAAAACAAAAATGCATTTTTTCATGTTTACGTTTTTAGGGGATTCCTCAGATGGAGTATCGTGTAAAAAGAGTTTTTTATGTGTTACTAATGAAAAGATGAGCCCCAAAACATAAATTATAATTAATATTATGGAAACACCTATGCTTAGAGAATTAATGTTTTCGGAAACATTTAGCGCAAGGCTGCAAATAGAAACAACTAATATACCTATTATGCAAATAAAAAGAAGTGCGAAATTTGTTCTAGCAATGTTTCTATTAAATGTTTGTTCTTTATATTTTATTCCCCCAGCAAAAATACTGATGCCTTGTACAAGTAGCATATTACCTATTATAGAACCTATAATACCTGCACGAACTAAGTCAAACATTCCAGAGTTAATTGCAAAAATACAAATTAAAAGTTCTGGAAGGTTACCAGTGGTTGCATTTATTATTCCACCTACTTTATCACCTAGCTTTGAGGAAACTTTATCAGTATAATCGCAAAGAATTATAGCAAGTGGGATAATGCTTAAGAAAGTAGCTATGAAGCAGGGGATATAAAATTCATAATAGTATAAAGCAATACTAATTGGAATGAATATGCAAAGGTACTTTGATTTCATGATAAACACCACCTACTTTAAAAGACCTGCAAATAGGGCAGGTCTTTTAAACATAAAGATAAAATTTAGGATAAAGGTTATTTATAATTTTCGCATAAAATTTCAAAGTATCCTTGAGGAAATTTACATAAAGGACATGGGCTTGGAGCTTCTTTACCTTCATGGATATATCCACAGTTCATACAGTGCCACTTAACAGGTATATCACGTCTAAACATTTTACCTGCTTTAAGATTTTTAAGTACACTTAAAAATCTTTCTTTATGCTCTTCCTCAACTTCTCTAAGTTCTTTATAAAAGTCAGCAACCTCTATAAAACCTTCTTTTCTTGCTGTTTCTTCAAATTCTTTATATAACTTTTCAGTTTCAAAGGCTTCTCCCATAGCTGCATCCATTAAATTTTCCTCTGTTGACTTATTAAGCTTTAAAAAGTCATTAAAGGTTCTTCTAGCATGGGCAAGTTCATTCATTGCAGTTTCAATAAATACTGAAGCTATATATTGATACCCCTGTTGTCTTGCCTTTTCAGAGTATAAGGTATACTTATTTCTTGCTCTAGATTCACCAGCAAATGTTTTATATAGGTTCTGTTCAGTTTTAGTACCTTTTAAGTTTAAATCCATTTGTGCCTCCTTGAAAATAACAATCACAATACATATTATGAAGTTTCGATAAAAAGTGACACAAAAAATGTTCTAGAAATAATTCTAGAACATTTAAAAAATAAGTTAACGTTTTTTAATTTGTATTTTACTAACCATAAGGTAAGAGAATAACACAAGTAAAATAGCAGAAATAATACCATGTTTAATTACATAAATATAAATAATTGAGTCTATTGCCATTAAGAATCCTGCAATAGTAATGGGTACACCCATAAACACGTTGTTAAACTCTGATACATTATATCTAGCAAGCCTAAAAGATCCACAGATAGGGAATAGACAAACAATAATATATCCTATGATTCCATATTCATTAAGATATAAAGCCCATCCTAAAATAGATGGAGCCACTCCAAATGATACTAAGTCTGCTAAGGAATCTAGCTGGGTTCCAAGTTTACTAGAAGCGTTAAATGCTCTTGCAATTCTTCCATCATATCTATCAAGTATTGCAGCAGCAACTATTGCAAATGCTGCAATATTAAAATCACCCTTCATAGTGAAAATTATAGAAAGTATTCCAAATGCCAAATTTCCAAATGTAAATGAATTTGGAATATAGCTTTTATTCATCATCAATCACCCCTAAAATGGTTATACCGCCCCTGACTACATCACCTTTTTTGACAAGTATCTTAACATTATCAGGAACTATAAGCTCAGTACATGAGCCGAACTTAATAAGTCCAAATTTCTCACCTTGTTCAACGGTGTCACCTTCTTTATTCCAACAAACTATTCTTCTTGCAATAAGTCCAGTTATTTGGTGAACTAGGGCTTTAGTAAATTTGTTTTCAATTCCTATAGTATTTCTCTCATTTTCTTCAGATGCATGAGGTTTAAATGCAGGAAGATATTTACCTGGTCTGTATGAAGAATAAGTTACTTCACCAGCAATTGGACATCTATTAATATGAACGTTGAAAACAGAAAGAAAAATAGTGACTTTCTTAGCATTTCCCTTGATAAAGTCTTCTTCATATATGTCCCTAATATCCATTACTGTTCCATCAGCAGGAGAAATAAAAGTTTTTTCATTAAAGTCTACTTCTCTATAAGGATCTCTAAAGAAATATAATATAAACAGTATTAAGATAATAGGTATAATAATAAATATAGGTGTAGGTAATAGAAAATATAGTCCTAAAGCAATCAATGCTAAAATTAATATGTAAGGTATACTTTCTTTCCTTATCGAGAATTTTGTCATAAACATACTCCTCCAATTTTTTAATACATACAAGTTATTATATACAATAATAAATGCTTTTACAAGAAGATAAGAATAGTTAACACGAATCAAGTTAATAATAACTTAAATATATATGAAGCTTAGTATACTTCATATTGACATTTATTAGTGATATAATGTTAAGGTTAATAAATTTAAGTAAGTAATTTATAAAGGTGGTTTATTTTGAAAAGCAAATTTAAAGTAAAGATACTATGGTTAGCATTTTTTATCATTTTAGCATTTGTGTTACTTACATATTTTGAGAAAGTAATAGGGGTAAATGTAATACATTTAAATGTTAATGAGGTTGAAGTAATTCTCCAAGAGAACAAAAAAACTTCTATTTTAATGTATATGATTTTAAACCTAATTAGACCAATATTTATTATAATTCCTGCGTGGATATTTGCTGTAGTATCAGGGGTTATTTATGGGCCACTGATGGGGACTTTTTATTCGCTTATAGGAATATTTTTATCTGCAACAGTATCTTTTTATCTAGCAAGATTCTTAGGGAGGGATTTTTTAGTTCATTTCCTTGGAAAAAAGTTTCATAAAATGGATGAAAAATTAAAAGATAATGGATTTAAAGTATTATTTATTATGAGGGTAACAGTAGTTTTTCCATTTGATCCCTTAAGTTTTATGGCGGGAATATCAAATATAAACTATAAAACATATATTTTAGCAACGATGCTTGGCGTTATACCTGAGATTTTAGCTTTTAATTATTTAGGAGTGGGACTAAAAAGTATACTATCACTAAAGTTGCTAATAATATCATCAATAATAGCATTGATTATAATTTGTTTAGTTTATTTAAACAAAAGAATAGTAAGATAAATATATATTGAGGACACTAGGGGGAGATAAATTTGAAAAGGGCTAAATTGATATATAACCCTTACTCAGGAGATAAATCATTTAAGAATAATTTAGATTCTGTTATTAATATTCTTCAAACAGGAGGATATAGAGTTACAATATGTAGAACATTATCAATTGAAGATATTTATGAAGAAGTTAAGAATTCAAAGGATTCTCATTGCATTATAGCCTCAGGTGGAGATGGAACAATAAGTCATATTGTTAACGCGATGGTTAATGAAAACTTAGATATTCCATTAGGTGTAATACCCTCTGGAACTGCTAATGACTTTGCAAACCACATAGGATTGCATAAGAATATAGATTTTTGTACCAAGGTAATAGCAGATGGAAATATAAAAGAGATAGACCTTGGAACTATTAACGATAGATATTTTATAAATGTTGCAGCAGCAGGCCTATTAACTGATGTTTCACAAAAGATTGATACTCATCTTAAAAATACCCTTGGAAAACTTGCTTATTATATTAAGGGTATAGAGCAGCTACCTAACTTTAGGCCTATACCAGTTAGAATCACTTGTGATGGTAAGATTTATGAAGAAAATATTTATTTATTTGTTATATTAAATGGTTCAACAGCAGGGGGATTTAAGTTAGCTCCTGGAGCCGTTGAAAATGATGGGAAACTGAATTTATTAGCACTTAGGGATTGTAATATAGTTGAACTATTTAATGTTTTTATTCAAATTCTAAGGGGAGATCACACTAGTAGTAATCGTGTTCTCTATCTAGAGGGAAAAGAATTTTTAATTGAATGCAATGATCAGTTAGAAGCAGATGTAGATGGAGAAGTAGGACCTTCTTTTCCACTTAAGGTTGGAGTACTTCATAAAAAGATAAAAGTATTTTCTCCATAAAGAATTAACTACAATAAACAATAATATAATGTACTGTAGATTAATATTTTAGGAGTGTTGTATGGACAATTATGTTATTGTGGTTTTTGCATGTTTAGTCTTAAGTTTTATATTACTTTTACCTATGATGAGTTTAGAGGATAAATTTATTAATATTACTTTTAAAGCATTTATACTCTTTGGAATAATTAGATACATATCTCTTTTTATATTTTATAGTGCTGACTCACCAAAGTATATATATAATATGAGGTATTTCCCTAATATATCTCTTATAACAATACTAGCAATAGGATATATTATGATTTTCTATATAGTTAAAAGAAGCTTTAAAATTGCTGACTTTTTTATTTTAGCCTCAATAGTTTTTTTAGGGGCTTATATAGTATATAATTTACCTATAGGAATAAGTAATTCAGATTTAGGATACATACTTATAGAAAACAAGCAGTGGATATACATTGAATCGATATTTACAATGGTAGTGAGTGTTATCTTAATAGCTATTTCTCTTAAAATGTTTGCTAATATTAAGGAGATAAAGAGTAAAATATCTCTTTTAATGATATCAATATCTTTTCTAGTAGTAGTTGCTGAAAGGGGACTTGATATTATGAATAAAGAATTATTTCATTTTAATGTGCTTTCTGATTTAACATCACTTATTGCATTTACATTAATTATTATAATGAATTTAATAGGTAAAAATAAACAGAATTCTTAGAAGGTGTTATTGAAAGTCTTAAGAGGATAAGATATAGAATAAATTAAAAAGGACAGATTTTAAATCTGTCCTTTTATTCGTTATCTAAATTAGGTTCTTTTACTGAGATTTCTTCTTGTTTCTTTTTTCTTAAATAAATTATGAATATTATTAAAGCTAAAAGTAAAGCAAGAAGAATAAAAAACTTATTAAACTTAATTAAAATTTCTCGAATTAGAGGCATATTGTATCCAACTGTATATCCAAGAGCCATAAGTAAGCAATTGTGAACTATACCTGCAATTGTTAATGAAGCAATTGCTTTAATTCGATTAAGTTTAAAAATACCAGCGGCAATAACTGTAATCATAGCACATCCTGGAACAAATCTATTAAAAAGTATTAATCCTACTCCATACTTATTGAATACCTTGTGAAGATTATCAATCTTATTAACATCGAAAAATCTTCTAAAAAACCTGTGGCTTGTTATATTATCACCATACTTATAAGAGATAACAAACAAAAATATACCACTTAGCACAGTTCCCAGTAAGGTTGTTAATACAATCAGAAAGTTACTAAAAACACCTAGGGTACCAATATATCCTTGAAATACAATTATAGTATCTCCAGGATATGGTGGGAACAGTGCCTGTAGCGATGCATTTATAAAGAAAAATACATATGCTAAAAAAGAATTATTATGAGCAAAGTATTCAGCATAAGCATAAATAGTTTGTTCCAATAGGATCACCTCTTCATACAAGTTATAATTTAAATCAATTATATATAGTAAATCATATAATTAGTATAAATTACTAGAGTATTTTGCAATATTCTAAAAAAATTCTCTACTTTTTAAATTTTTTTCTATTAATCTTACCATTTGAGGAATTTTTTTCTCTTAAATTTCCTTTGGAAGGTTTATTGCTTTTGCTGCTTTTTAAGTTTTTCTTATTATCATGTTTAGAGTCCGGTTTATTCTTAGAATTCCCAGAAGCAGAATTTTTAACTCCACTTACAGGAGTAAATAAGGATTTTTTTCCACTTAATAGATCTTCTCTATGGGCGATTCTAAGAGCTTTTTCAACAGTTCTACGATTTTTAGGGTCTCTAAACTGAAGTAGTGCTCTTTGCATAGCTTTTTCGTCTGTTGTTTTTGGAACATATACTTTCTCACCTGTAAGAGGATTAACACCTGTATAATACATTGTAGTTGATAAGCTTCCAGGTGTTGGATAAAAGTCTTGTACTTGCTCTGGGTTATATCCCATATCACGTATGAACTCTGCAAGTTCAATAGCGCAGTCTAAATCACTTCCAGGATGACTGGACATAAGATAAGGAACAAGAAATTGCTTTAATCCTAATTTATCATTTACCTTGTAGTAGTTTTCAGTAAATTTATTATATACTTTTCTTGTAGGTTTACCCATATAGTTTAGAACCCTATCTGAAACGTGTTCAGGAGCTACTTTTAACTGACCACTTATATGATACTTTACAAGGTCATTGAAAAAACTTGGGTTTTTATCACATAAAAGATAATCATATCTTATGCCTGAACGAACAAATACCTTCTTTATCTTTGGAAGGTCTCTTACCTTTCTTAAAAGTGAAAGATAGTCACTATGATCTGCTTCTAAGTTTTTACAAGGTGATGGGTGCATACACTGTCTTGTTTTACACACACCATGTTTTAGTTGTTTTTTGCATGATGGTTTCCTAAAGTTTGCTGTAGGTCCACCTATATCATGTATATATCCCTTAAAGTTAGGAAGGGAAGTAAGTTTTTTAGCTTCATTAATAATAGACTCATGACTTCTACTTTGAATAACTCTTCCTTGGTGAAATGTAAGTGCACAAAATGAGCATCCTCCAAAACAGCCTCTATGAGATGTTATACTAAATTCAATTTCATTAAGCGCAGGAATTCCTCCAAGAGGTTTATATATAGGATGGTATGTTCTCACATAAGGTAAGTTATATGTCGTATCCATATCTTCCTCATCAAGAGGGAAAGCAGGAGGATTTTGAAGTACATATTTCTTACCATGTTTTTGAATAAGTGATTTACCTGTTATAGCATCCTGTTCCTCAAATTGGGTTTTAAAACTTTTTGCATATTCTTTTTTATTTGTAGAAACTTCTTCATATGAAGGAAGTATTATACTGTCATTAACAGATGAAGGGTCATCCTCAATATGGCAAGTACCTCTAATATATTTTATATCTTTAATGTTCTTTCCATAACTTAAAAGATTAGAAATTTCTATAAATGGTCTTTCTCCCATACCATATATAAGAAGGTCAGCACTACTATCTATAAGAATAGAGTTACGTACTCTGTCATCCCAATAGTCGTAATGTGCAAACCTTCTAAGACTTGCCTCTATTCCTCCTATTATAATAGGAATATCACCATATGCTTCTCGGATTCTATTACAATAAACAATGACAGCCCTGTCAGGTCTATATCCTGATTTTCCACCAGGAGAGTATAGGTCATCGTGTCTTCTCTTTTTAGCACTTGTAAAGTGATTTACCATAGAATCTATATTCCCAGAGGAAACTAGAAAGCCTAGTTTAGGTTTTCCAAGCTTCATAAAATCATCTTTACTTTTCCAGTTAGGCTGAGCTATAATTCCTACTTTATAGCCAAGACTTTCAAGTAGCCTAGTTATAATTGCATGACCGAAGGAAGGATGATCTACATATGCATCACCGGATACATACACAAAATCAAGCTGATCCCAGTCTCTTTTTTTCATATCTTGTATTGAAATAGGCAAAAATTCTGCCATGGATATCAACTCCTTAATTAACATATATAAGGTGCAAATAGTATTTTTTAATTACAAAATGCATAGAATAATTATAACACATAAATATTTTAAAATTAGTATTGCTTTTTTTTTCCTCACATATTACAATTGGCTTATAAACTTTAGTGTTTTGATAGGAATTAAACACTATGAATAGGGAAAGTAGGCTAGATGTAGTATACAGAGAGTAACCTCGAGGCTGGAAAGGTTATATACGATTATTTGGTTGAAGTGCCCCTAGGAGTGTTAAGCTGAATTAAGTAGGTGGTACGGATACCTCCCGTTACAGAGGTTTAACATGTTAGTGTTTGTTGAGATATATGTTTTTCATATAACCAGAGTGGGACCGTGGAATGTAACTTCTGCCTCTGAATTTTTCAGAGGTAGAAGTTTTTGTATTATAAGGAATACTTTTAAGATGAAAGGAGAACTAAAAATGATATATGATAATATTTATGGATTAATAGGAAATACACCTTTGGTTAGACTAAATAATATTACAGATGAAGATATGGCGGATATACTTGTAAAGGTAGAGTTTTTCAATCCAGGGGGTAGTGTCAAAGATAGAATAGCTTTAGCAATGATAGAAGAAGCAGAAAAAAGTGGACTTCTAAAAAAAGGTCAGACTATTGTAGAACCAACAAGTGGTAATACAGGAATCGGACTTGCAATGGTTGGAGCTGCAAAGGGATATAGAGTGATATTTACTATGCCTGAAACAATGAGTATGGAAAGAAGAAGACTTATGAAAGCCTTTGGTGCTGAGATTGTTTTAACTGAAGGGTCAAAGGGTATGAAGGGTGCTATTGAAATGGCTGAAAAGCTTACTAAAGAAAATGGATACTATATGCCTCAGCAATTTGAAAATCCAGCTAATCCTAAGGCGCATATAGAAAATACTAGCCTTGAAATCCTAAAAGATACCGATGGTAAAGTTGATATGTTCATTGCAGGTGTTGGAACTGGAGGTACGGTAACAGGTGTAGGTAAGGTTCTAAAGGAAAATATTAAGGACGTAAAGATAGTCGCAGTTGAACCTTATGATTCAAGCGTACTTTCAGGAAATCAACCAGGTCCACATAAATTACAAGGAATAGGTGCGGGATTTGTTCCGAAGATACTTGACAGAAATGTTATAGATGAGATTGAGTGCGTAAAGACATTAGAAGCCTTTGAAGCAGCAAGAAAAGTTGCATCTAAGGAAGGTTTATTAGTAGGTATATCCTCAGGTGCAGCCCTACATGTAGCTCTTGAAAAAGCAAAAGAGCTTGGAAAGGGAAAAACAATAGTAGTTTTAGCTCCAGACACTGGTGAGAGATATCTTTCAACTGAACTTTTTAGCTTTGAATAGATTATAATTGTTGGAGTGTGGTAAGTATGTTTAAAACATTTAGAGAAGAGGCCAGAAACGTTTTAGAAAAAGATCCAGCAGCGAAAAATATGTTAGAGGTTGTTCTTTGCTATCCAGGTCTTCATGCTGTTCTATTTTATAGATTTACTCATAAACTATATAAAAGAAAATGGTTCGTTCTTGCAAGGGTAATATCTCAGATAGTTAGAAATTTTACAGGTATTGAGATACATCCAGGTGCACAAATCGGAAAGGGCCTTTTTATAGATCATGGTATGGGAATTGTTATAGGAGAAACAGCAGAGGTTGGAGACAATGTAACTATTTATCATGGAGTTACACTTGGGGGAACAGGAAAAGATAAAGGAAAGAGACATCCAACTGTAGGAGACAATGTATTAATAGGTGCAGGGGCAAAGGTTTTAGGGCCTATTAAAATAGGATCAGACTCAAAAATAGGTGCAAACTCGGTTGTGCTAAAGGAAGTACCTGAAGGGTCCACAGTAGTTGGGGTTCCAGGTAGAGTAGTCACCCCCAGTGCACAAAAGGTAACCTATATCTATAATGATGAGGATACAAAAAAAGCATAGTATAATAGAGGCCAATTGGCCTCTTTTTTATTTTTCAGGTTCTAGCTTTATTTGTAAAAAACATAATAATATATTATGATTTTAATATATGAATTAATTAAAGGTGATTAAATTGAATATTAAAAATAATATAATAGATTATGCAAATAAAATAGGTGTTCCTTACATAGGATTTACTGATACAACATTCTCAAAGAAGTTTATAAACAACCTTAAAAATAGAAGAAATGAAAATAAACTTTCAGGTTTTGAAGAGGAAGATGAACTTAAAAGAGTAGATATAGAATCACTGCTTAATGGAGCAAAAACAATAGTCTCAATTGCACTTCCATATAAATATAAAGATCAAAACTATATAGAGCCATATTTTTCAAAATATACTATGGGAGAGGATTATCATAGGATATTAACTTCAAAGCTTAATTTGATAAAGTCCTACATAGAAGATAACTTTAATGAAAAATGTATATTTTTTTGTGATACAGGTGTTGTTTCTGATAAAGAGATTGCAAGAAAGTCAGGGCTAGGCTTTGTTGGAAAGAATACAAATATTATTACAAAAAATCATGGGTCATATGTATTTTTAGG
This sequence comes from Clostridium cylindrosporum DSM 605, assembly GCF_001047375.1. Taxonomy (NCBI): domain Bacteria; kingdom Bacillati; phylum Bacillota; class Clostridia; order Eubacteriales; family Clostridiaceae; genus Clostridium; species Clostridium cylindrosporum. The sequence goes on along the minus strand of NZ_LFVU01000028.1, from coordinate 67,686 downwards.
TGAAATTATAACTACCCTAGAGATTGAACCATGTAATGCAAAGGAATCATTATGTGGGAGCTGTGATAAATGTATTAAGGCATGTCCTGCAAAGGCCATTGACGAAACAGGGATAGATGGTAAAAGGTGTCTATCATATATCACTCAAAAAAAAGATGACTTAACATTAGAAGAAATGGAGAGATTAGGGAATCGTATTTTTGGTTGTGATACATGCCAAGATGTATGTCCACATAATAAGGAAGTAAGTACATCTAATATAGATGAATTTAAACCCTTAGAACATTCTATGAATATTAATTTAGAAGAGTTACTATTTATGTCTAATAAGGAATTTAAGATAAAGTATGGTAGGCAAGCCTTAGCATGGAGAGGGAAATTTATAGTACAAAGAAATGCTATAATTGCTGCAGGGAATAGTAGGAATAAAAAATACATTGAAGTCTTAAAAAAGAAAAAAGATGATATAAGACTACAAAATTATATTGATATAGCTATAGAAAAAATAAACCAATGCTAGAAAGGAATGATCAAAATGTTAAAAGGAATTATTAAAGTGTTATCGAAAGCACCAACTTTTGTAGTAAAACCTGCATTAAAGGGAGTGGTTCATAGTATCCTTAACAAATATGCCAATATAAAGATACATAATCCAGAGAACCTTAATAAAATAAATGCTCCTGTTATATTTATATGTAATCACTTAAGTAATGCAGATGGATTAGTTCTAAACAAAATATTAAAAAAGTATAATCCTTATTTTGTTGCAGGTGTAAAACTTAACGAAACATCAATGAGTAAATTAGGACTTGAAATTGTAAATATTATTCCAATTAAAGCTAATAGTGCAGATGTTGAAGCACTTAAAAAATGTATAGAAGCTATTAAGGAAGAGAAGAATATACTTATATTCCCTGAGGGAACAAGGTCAAGAACTGGGGCTATGATAGAAGGTAAGAAGGGAATAGTTTTAATTGCAAGAAAAGCAAATGTTCCTATAGTTCCAATTGCTATGTGGGGAACAGAAAAACTAATGCCTATAAATGATAACAATATGGGAGAAGAAGTTTTTCAGCATGCTGATGTTAATATATCTATTGGAGAACCATTTACACTTCCAAAGTTTAATAAAGAAGTTAGCAAAGAGGAATTTTCACAAAATTGCCTTGATATTATAATGAACTCAATAGCAAGTCAGCTTCCTGATGAATATAAAGGTGTACATAAGTAGAAATTAATTAAAAAGAGGTATATTATGACTATTGGAGTTACTATTATTGAAATAAGGATATATGAATCTTTTTCCTTAAAGGACAAAAGACAAGTACTTAAAAGTATAGTTCAAAGAATTAAAAATAAGTTTAATGTATCTATATGTGAAAGTAATTACCAGGATAAGTGGCAATTAGCAGAAATAACATTTGTAGAGGTTTCAACCTCATCAAAAGTTATTGATTCTACTAGTAGTAAAATCATAAGTTTTTTAGAAAATAATCCTGAAATAGAGATAATAAAAATTGCTAAAGAATTATTGTGATTGTAATTGATTTGTAATTGAATTAAACTTTGTCATGATGTATCATAAAATTGTACTTTACATGGTAAAATGCGCATAGTTGTAGAAACCTGTATTAGTTGGAAGGAGATTGTAATGAACGTAGATGAGGTTATTAAAAGGTTAGAAGATGAATACAAAGGAATGGGCTGTGGACTTAAATTTACATCGCCATTTGAACTTCTAATATCAACTATGTTATCGGCTCAAACAACTGATGTAAATGTTAATAAAGCTACAGAAGTACTTTATAAAGTTTATAATACCCCTTCCCAATTTGCGAGTTTAACCACTGAGGAACTAGAACCTTATATTAGGTCTCTTGGTTTTTATAAAAATAAAACAAAAAACATAATTAACACAAGTAAAAAAATAATGTCTGACTTTAATGGACATGTGCCAAGTACTATGGAGGAATTAACATCACTACCAGGTGTAGGAAGAAAGACTGCTAACGTAGTTTTAGCTAATGCATTTGGACAGGATACCATAGCAGTTGATACACATGTTTTTAGAGTATCAAATAGAATTGGTCTTGCAAATGCAGATAATGTGGACTTAACAGAAAAACAGTTAATGGACGTATTACCAAAGGAATGTTGGTCTAATATGCATCATTATATTATTTGGCATGGAAGAAAAGTTTGTATTGCAAGAAAACCTAAATGTGATCAGTGTGTTATTAAGGATTATTGTAAATATTACATAAATAATCATTCATAGCAAGGAGGGGTAAAGTTGAGCAAAAATATCAAGATTTTAATTGCTGTTTTAGTTGCAGCAGTTTTAAGTATTCCTATAGGGATACTTGTAGTAGATAAGTCAACTCCGAAGGATAAAATATATGAAGGAGTTACTGTAAATGGATTAGAACTTGGAAATTTAACGAAGAAGCAAGCAATAGAGCAATTAGAAAAAAACTACAATAATCAAGTAAAAAACAAAAATATTAAAGTAGTTTATAAGGACTTTTCATATAATATAGATTATAAATCTCTAAATGCTCACTATGACATAGAATCAGCTGCTAAAGTGGCCTTAGACTATGGCAAAAATGGAAATGCTTTTACAAGATTTTTCACAAGATTTACATTGAAAAATAAACCTACTACGATTAACCTGAAGTTTTTAGCTGATGATAGTAGAATTAAAGAAGATGTAAAAACGATAGCTAAAAAGATAGACAAAAAGCCAAGTAATGCTAAAATATCATACAATGGGACATTTAATATAACAGATGAAAAGACAGGTTTAAAGGTAGATCAAAAGAAGTTAGAATCTGATCTTAAAAAGGCTATAAATCCTTCGAAAAAGGAAGAAGTAGTTAATGTTCCAGTAAATGAGGACAAGCCGAAAGTCACAGCGGATATGTTGAAAAGCATAGACACTAAGATTCATGGGTTTGAAACTAAATTTGATCCTAATAATACAAATAGAGCAGGTAACATAAGACTTGCAGCTGAATCAATTAGCGGAAGTGTAGTGCTTCCAGGTGAAGTATTCTCAACGAATAGTGCTATGGGACCTAGAGTAAAGTCTAATGGCTATAAAGAAGCCCCAACAATTGTTGATGGCACACTTACACCAGGGCTTGGAGGCGGAATATGTCAAGTTTCTACTACTCTTTATAATGCGGCACTTTTATCGGATCTTGAAATAGTAGAGAGAAGACCACACAGCTTAAAGGTAGGTTATGTTCCTGCAAGTAGAGATGCAGTTATATCAGAGGATTATATTGATCTTAAATTTAGAAATAATACTGGTTATCCAATATACATACAAGGTTCAGTATATGGATCCTATGTTAGCATGTCTATATATGGATCAAGTAAAGCACCAAAGAAAAGTGTTAAGATAACAGAGGAAGTTTATAAAACAATACCATCTAAAAGTGGTAAAAAGCCTCAAATAAAGTCAAGGGCTTATAGAAAAGTCTATGATGTAAATGGAAATTTAATAAGAGAAGAAAAACTATCTAGTGACCATTATAAAGGATAGTCAAAAAGGTGTGGAATACTTTAAGGTATTTCATACCTTTTTTATATTTATTTAGAGGTAATTCTATTTTATAGTAAAAAGCAGTATAATAAATGATTCATTTGGTAAGAATTATAGAAAAATAGAAGAGAGGATCATATGAAAGTTAACCTTGGATATGTTGCAATATCACTTAAACTTAAAGATTCATCACCAAATAGAACAACGACATTTAAAAATCTTTCAAAGTTAGACCCTAGTATATGGAAGAAAAAGCTAAGTGATTTGGCTATTATGAACATTGAAAATACCGAAAGAATTATAAGATACAATAACGCCTACGGAATAAAACTATATAGAATGACATCAAAAATAATACCACTTGCAACCCATGATGCGTTAAAAGGTTGGGAATGGGAAGATGAACTTAAAGGTAGTTTTGAGTTACTTGGCACTACTATAAAGAAGTTAGGCATACGGGTAAGTGCTCATCCAGATCATTTTGTATTACTAAATAGTCCGAGAGAGGATGTCTTAGCCTCATCTATTAAAGACCTTGAGTATCATGTGAAGATGTTTAAATTAATGGGTCTTTCAAATGAGAGTAAATTAGTTATGCATATTGGAGGAGTATACGGTAATAAAAAAGAAGCTATTGAAAGGTTTTATAAAGGATTTGATTCTTTAAATGAAGATATAAAAGAAAGAATTATACTTGAAAATGACGATAAGATATACACAGCAGAGGATGTATTAAGTATCAGTAGCAATATTTCAGTACCAATGGTTCTAGACGTTCATCATGATAGATGTAATAAAGGTGAGAATAATCTTGAGGACATACTTTCATCTATATATGATACATGGAAAGGGAGAGATTATCCTCCGAAAATTCATTTCTCAAGCCCGAAAAGTGAAAGTGACTTTAGAGCACATAGTGAATACATAGATAAAGATAGTTTTATTGACTTTATAGAACTTTCAAAAAGGGTTGATGGAAGAGATTTAGATGTTATGATTGAGGCCAAAAAGAAGGATTTAAGTTTATTTAAGCTAATAGATGATATTAAGAAAAGTAAAAATGAGAAAATAAGTGTAACATCAGATGCAAGTTTTGATGTAAAATAAAGGTATAAAATTAATAATTATGGAAAATATTAAAAATAGAAGGGGGAGATATGATGAATCTAAATCTAGTAGAACATTCTCATGAAATACATGAAGGTCATCTACATACAGAGGGAGTATCTATATTTTCGGTTATTGAACATGCTTTTATAGACACTCTTCCTATGATTCCAATACTTATTATAACTTTTATTATGATTGAGTATATGGAACATAGATTTTCAGCAGGACTTCAGGAGAAAATAAGAAATGCAGGGGTTCTAGGACCGATTGTTGGAGCACTTATTGGAATTATACCACAATGTGGATTCTCTGTTATGGCGGTAGCACTTTATTCAAGAAAGATAGTAAGTCTTGGAACGCTGATATCTATTTTTATAGCCACATCAGATGAGGCGCTACCTGTTTTCCTATCTATGCCTAGTGCATATGGAAGCATAATGCCTTTTCTAATAACAAAGATTGCAATAGCTATAGTTGCAGGATACTTCATTGATGTTGTTACTATTAGAAGAAGTCAAAGATGTGAAATTGCTGCAAGTAAGGAAGTAGATGATCAGGCTTTAAAATGTGTAGATGTGGATACGATAAAATTCTCAAAAGTACTTATTCATTCCTTAGAGAGAACTTTAAAGGTGACAATATATATATACATAGTGACAGTTATTATAACTTTTATTATTGAATATTTTGGTGTTGAAACACTTGCAGGAACACTTTTTAGTGAGGGGTATGGTCAAGTGTTTATTGCTTCACTAATTGGTCTAATTCCTAACTGTGCAATATCAGTAGGACTTGTTAAGTTATTTACTATGAATGTAATAGGGTTTTCAAGTGTAATAGCTGGACTATCAGCTAATGCAGGCCTTGCACTTATATTCCTATTTAAAGAAAATAAGAAAAAGGCTGTATATATAACACTTATTTTATTCGGAATAAGTTTCCTATCAGGAGTAGTTATTAAAGTGATGGGTATTTATAGCTAAAAAAGATATATATAAGCAGTATAGATTAACAATTATTAAAATATACATAATAAAATTATTAACAGAAGCCATGCATATAAAGATTTGTTCTTATATGCATGGCTTTTAATTTCATGAAGAGGCTTAAGATTTGTAATAATTAAATTATATTAAGTTATAAAGCTTTGCAAGCTTTGTAAATGCATCTAATGATTTTTCTATTTTTTCGTATGAAGTACAGTATGAAATTCTAATATGCCCAGGACATCCGAATGCTGAACCAGGTACTAATAGTAAATTAAACTTCTTAGCATCCTCGCAGAATTTCTTATCATCTTCTATAGGTGATTTAGGGAATAGATAAAACGCACCTTGTGGCTTTATACAAGTAAAACCAACCTTTATTAGGTGATTATATAGTAGGTCTCTATTTCTCTTGTATACGTTTACATCAACCTCAGCATCTAAACATCTTCCTATTACCCTTTGGAATAGAGAAGGAGCGTTAACGAATCCTAGGATTCTATTAGCTGTATTAAGTGAATCTACTACATCATTAAAGTCATCCATATCATTATTTATAACTACATATCCGATTCTTTCACCAGGTAGTGATAAAGATTTACTATATGAGTACCCGATAAATGAGTTTTTGTAATACTTTAATACACATGGAACCTCACAGTTATCATAAACAATTTCTCTATATGGTTCATCTGATATTAGGTATATACTAGTGTTAAATTCCTCTTGCTTCTTAGAAAGTAGATCACAAAGCTTCTTTAGAGTTTCCTCTGAGTATATAACCCCTGTTGGATTGTTTGGAGAGTTTATTATAACTGCCTTAGTATTTGATGAAATTTTCTCGCTTAATACTTCAATATTAGGTTCAAATGTTTCAGTATCAGCAGGAATAACTGTAAGAACTCCATCAAAGTTATTTACATAATTATTGTATTCACCGAAAAATGGTGCAAATGCGATTACTTCATCTCCTGGATTAAGTAGAGTCTTTAATGTAATATTTAAGCCTCCAGCTGCACCACATGTCATAACTATATTTTCCTTAGAAAGATTTAGTTCGTTTTTCTTGTTTATATGTAGGGCGATAGTTTCTCTTACATCATCATAGCCAGAATTGTTCATGTAACCATGAACATAGGTTGATTTTTCCTCATCTAATATTTCTTTAATTGCAAGCTTTATATTTTCAGGAGGTTCGACATTAGGGTTTCCTATACTATAATCAAATACATTTTCTTCTCCATGTATAGCTGCAAGTTTCTTTCCTTCTTCAAACATAGCTCTTATAGTAGAACTACTAGCTACTAGGGATTGCATCTTTTTAGATATCATACTTCAAAAACTCCTTTTACATAATATATTAATATCATTTTAGCATATCTATTTTTAATTATAAATTATTAAGTGTTAGAGTAGTGTGATAATTGTATATTTTCCATATTATTAAGCATAATAAAAAAGAATGAAAAATTATAAAAAAAGTTTATATAAGGTATTGACACTTAAAAAGTATCGTGTTATTATAAATGAGTAGTTAACGATGGCCCCTTGGTCAAGCGGTTAAGACACCACCCTTTCACGGTGGTAACAGGGGTTCGATTCCCCTAGGGGTCACCATTTATGGAGAGATGGTCGAGTTGGTTTAAGGCACCGGTCTTGAAAACCGGCGTAGGGGTGACTCTACCGTGGGTTCGAATCCCACTTTCTCCGCCAGATAAAAAAGAGATTGTTCATATGAACAATCTCTTTTTTCATATCTACTTTTAATGCTCCGTGTAAATATACTTACATGGAGTATTGCTTTATTATGATATATAGATTTTAAGTAAAGTATTCAATTGTGGAACTTGGAAAGTACTTTTTTATCTTCTCTTCAAAGAATTCTTTAAGTAATTTAGACTCATCCTTTTGGTATACATATTTATAAACACCATATGGTCCCCATTTTTTAAAGCGAGTCTCTTCATTTAGGTCAAGTTTCGTTAAAGGGAATCTCTCATTTATAACTTTTTTAGATTTGGCGGTAAATCTATACTGTATAAGTTCAAAAGTAATAGGTGCTGTATCAGGACTTTCTATTTTAGATCTAAGGGATTCTAGCATAGAGGTATATTCCTCCTTATATCCTTCATAAATCATAATAGGGGCTATAATAAACCCAAGTGGATAGCCAGCTGAGTATATTTTAGATGCAGCATCTAATCTATTCTCAAGTGAATCCGTATTAAATTCAAAGTTATTTATAACGTATGGAGAGTTAATAGTGTATCTAACCTTAGTCTTGCCATTATGATTTAGATCAAGTAGGGAATCCACATATGAGAATTTAGTTACAAGTCTTAATCTTCCATGTTCAGAGGTTGAGAAAAACTCTATAGCAGACTTAACGGAACCTGTAAGATGTTCAACAGATAAAGGGTCACCTGTGCTAGCTAGTTCGAATGTAGTAATATTAGGTAGTGCAGAGTCTATGTATTTTTGTATATTATTAAAAATCTCATCTCGATTTACATAAACCCTTGTAAATGGTTTAAGTGACTGGTTTGTTTGAAGGTAGCAGTATTGACAGCTACCAGGACATCCTGTTACAAGTGAAAACTGATAGTCAGCAGAAGGCTTGCATGGAACAAGCTTCATACTTCTTTTGATTCCAACAACTATGCTATCCTTTGCAAAGGCATAAAATTCTGATGGACTAGAACTTTCTCTATCTAGTTTGTTATATGAACTTAGTTTTTGTATAGGTATATTAAGCTTTTGAAATTTATTATATAATTCTTCTCCAAGAGGATATTCAGTAGCCTTTGGTTCGAAGAATACTTGCTTTGGCATAAAAACCAATGTAATCACTCCTTTAGACTTAGTTTTGCAATATTAAGTCTTAAATATGTATGATGAAAACTTAGAAAGATTACACTAACATGAGAATATGGTAAAATGATATTTGTAATTATAAAAATTTATATAGGCCATTAAAGGCATAGGATAAGAGGATTTCGGAGGAAAAAAATGAGTTTAAATATTGTACTTTATCAGCCAGAGATACCACATAATACAGGAAGTATAGGAAGGACTTGTGTACTTACAGATACTAAGCTTCACCTTATAAAACCTTTAGGTTTTTCTGTAGATGATAAGATGTTAAAAAGAGCGGGACTTGATTATTGGAAGGATATTGATATAACATATTATGAAAGTTTTGATGAGTTTTATGAAGCTCATAGGGATAAGAGAATATTCTTATCAACAACAAAGGCAACAAAATTTCATAGTGATGTAGAATATAAAGATGGTGATTTTATAATGTTTGGAAGAGAGTCTTCAGGAGTAACTGAGGAAATAAATAATTTATTTAAGGAAACTCAAATAAGAGTACCTATGATAAATTCAACAACTAGATCACTTAACCTTGCAAATACTGCTTCTTTAGTAGTTTATGAAGCATTAAGACAAATCGGCTATCCGAATATGAAATAAGCATTTATGGAGGTAATTATGGAAAAGGTATATATAGTTACAGATAGTACCGCAGGTGTTCCAAGGAATATAGTGGAGAACAAAAATGTAAAGGTTCTTCCACTGACAATTGAATTTGAGGGCAAAGTGTATAAGGATGGAGTAGAAATAGACGAGCCTACTCTTTTATCTATGCTTGATAAGGGGGAGAAGCTTCCTAAGACATCCCAGGTTAACCCGAATGCATTTTATGAGGAATATGAATCTATAATTAAAGAAGGATATAAGATAATTTCAATTCATATATCATCAAAAGTGAGTGGAACATATCAATCAGCTTGTATTGCAAGGGATATGATTGAAAATAATGAGAATATACATGTAATTGACTCTAAGGGAGTTAGCTTTGCTACAGGTGCTTTAGTACAGGAAACTATAAAAATGCTAGAGTTAGGTGAGAGTGTAGAGAGTACAGTTGAGAAGATAAATCTTCTTACAGATAAGGTTAAAGTTGCATTTGCAGTGGACAACTTAGAGTACATAAGAAAAGGTGGGAGAATATCATCTATTCATGCAGCTGTAGGCACACTCCTTAATATAAAGCCTATTCTTTGTGTAGAAGATGGAAAGATAGATGTTTTTGATAAAGTTCGCGGAAGGAAAAAAGCATTAAAAAGACTTCTGGATTATGTTAAAGAGCAAAATCCAGATACTGATATTACATTTGCAGTAGGGAATGTAGCTGCTGAAGATGATGTGGAAGAATTTAAAAAAATGCTTAAAGAAGAGAATATTATAGATGACGCACAATCTGTAAAGGTTGGAAGTGTTATTGCGACTTACGCAGGGCCGGGAACTATTGGAGTATTCTTCTTTAAGAAATAATATGACATATAATTATCAATAAAAAGTGGGGAATTTAGTAATGAAAATTCTAAATTTTCCACTTTATTTTTGTGAAAATATAAAAAATATTTTAAAAATTAATTCAATCATTATGGAAATGTTACTACTTATTTTACATATAATAGGATAAAAGTTTAATGTGATAAAGTGAATGCATAAAGAAAATGAAAGATTTAAATGATTTTCTTGCTAAAATTAATTATTCTAATAGGTTATATCTATACTGAAGTAGTAAAAATGAAGGATTATCTATAAGATATGTTAATTTATGGTATAGAAAAAAGCTATGGCAAAAGTCTGAATTATCAGATATAATGAAAAGTATAAAAGAGGTTGTAGAAAAAATAACATAGTTTCTGGATGAAGTAAGTAGGAGAGACTTTGAAATTTTCAAAGCGCCGAAGGGGTAAGTTAACAAAGTCCTTGTTAATGATCTTTCAGGCAAAGGGACTACTTATGGACACAGCTCTTAAATTTGAGAGTGTAGGCGATACATTCTCTTTTTTTATACACATCTTTATTAAATATAGGGGGGTGGAGAAAGTAGTTATTGAACCTAAAGTTATCACAAACAACAAGATAACATATGAAAATCTTAAAGTTCACTTTGATGTTGAGTTCATAGATGGTTCTCTTTCAGATGTAATGATTAAAGCTCGAGATTACATACATAAGGGGCATAAACTTTTAACACATCCTCTTATGGGAAGTATTAAACCAAATGAAACTCCCTACAAATCAGTTGCTATATCCTTAAAGCCGGAGGTGTCAGTAGACTTTAATTCTGTAATGCTTATTGAAAACAGTATAGAAACATCTAATAAGCTTATTAGAAATAAAGCGCCTAGACAGTGGCCTCAAAGTGTTTTGGAGGATTTTAGTATTATAGATTATGATTTAATTAAAAATGCACTTATTTAATTACGAAAGTTAAGCTAACAACACATCACGTAGTATCTCCCAATTACTATATGTGAATCTAAAATGACACACATGACAAATTTCTTATTACACATTTTACACTTTAGACAGAATATTATGACTTGAAGATTCAGAAAAATAAAAAAAGTTAATAAACTTCTACTTGTATATAATTTTAGGAGGTGAAGGCTTTGCGCCTTGAATTAGGAAATGTATTCATTAAGGATGTTCAGTTCTCTTCAGAAACTAAGATTGAAAATGGTATTCTTTATGTAGATAAGGAAGAGCTTTTAAATGAGGTATCTGGAGATGAAAGATTATTATCAGTTGATGTGGACATTGTTCACCCAGGTGATGAGGTAAGAATAATACCAGTAAAGGATGTTATTGAGCCAAGAGTAAAGGTTGAAGGTAATGGGGGAGTATTCCCAGGATTCATTTCAGGAGTTGATACAGTAGGATCAGGTAAAACTAATGTTCTTAAGGGAGCTGCTGTTGTTACAACTGGAAAAATAGTTGGATTCCAGGAAGGAATAATAGATATGTCAGGAGAGGGAGCTAAGTATACTCCGTTTTCAAAGACTCACAATATCGTTATGATTTGTGAACCAGCTAGTGGAATTGATCAACACCAACATGAAGAAGCTGTTAGAATGGTAGGGTTTAAGGTTGCTACTTATCTAGGAAAAGCTGCTAAGGAAGTTGCTCCAGATGAAGTTAAAACTTTTGAAACACTTCCTCTTCAAGAGCAAGTTAAGGCTTATCCAGATCTACCAAAGGTTGTATATGTGTACATGCTTCAATCACAAGGACTTCTTCATGACACATATGTATATGGAGTTGATGCTAAGAAGATAATCCCTACATTCATTTATCCAACAGAAATGTTTGATGGTTCTATAGTAAGTGGTAACTGTGTATCAGCATGTGATAAGAATCCAAGTTATGTTCACATGAATCATCCAATAATCACTGATCTTTATGAAAGACATGGTAAGGACTTTAACTTCCTTGGATGTGTTATTACAAATGAAAACGTGTACCTAGCTGACAAGGAAAGATCATCAAGCTACACAGCAAAACTTGTTGAGTTCCTAGGAGCAGACGCAGCTGTAATTTCAGAAGAAGGTTTTGGAAATCCAGACGCTGACCTTGTAATGAACTGTAACAAGATTTCAGAAAAAGGAATAAAGACTGTTCTTTTAACTGATGAGTATGCTGGAAGAGATGGTGCTTCACAATCACTTGCAGATTCAACTCCAAAGGGAGATGCAGTAGTTACAGGTGGTAATGCTAATGAAATAGTTATCCTTCCTTCAATGAAAAAGGTTATCGGACACCCTGAGGCTGTTGATGCACTATCAGGTGGGTTTGCAGGTTCTCTAAGAGAAGATGGATCTATAGAAGCAGAAATCCAAGTTATAACTGGAGCTACTAGTGAAGTTGGATTTGGATATTTAACAGCAAAAACTTTCTAAGTTTTCAATAGAATAAATTTAATCAAAATATTTATAAATTATTAGGAGGTATTTCTTATGATACTTAGTGGAAAAAAAGTCATAGCAATAGGAGATAGAGATGGTATTCCAGGACCAGCAATAGAAGAATGTGTAAAATCAGCAGGAGGAGAAATTCTTTTTTCTACAACAGAATGTTTCGTCTGAACTGCTGCAGGAGCTATGGATCTGGAGATCCAACAAAGAGTTAAAGATGCAGCTGAATCAGTAGGCAAAGATAATCTAGTAGTTATACTAGGTGGTGCAGAAGCTGATTCATCAGTACTTTCAGCAGAAACAGTAACAACAGGAGACCCAACATATGCAGGACCACTTGCTGGAGTTGAACTAGGACTTACAGTTTATCATGTTGTTGAAGATGAAGTTAAGGCTGAATTTGATGAAGCTGTTTATGATGAACAATGTGGAATGATGGAAATGGTTCTTGACGTTGATGGAATTAAAGAACAAATGAGAGGCGTTAGAGGTTAGAGAACGAGCGTAAATTAATTTTAAATTAATCCACCGAATAAGGAGGGGTCAAGTTAGATGATTCGTGTAGTACACTATATAAACCAATTCTTCGCTAATATTGGGGGGGAAGAAATGGCTCATGTTGCACCTGAAGTTAGAGAAGGTGTAGTAGGACCAGGTATGGCTTTAACTAAAGCATTTAATGGGGAAGCAGAAATTGTTGCAACAGTAATCTGTGGAGACTCATATTTTGCTGAAAATCAAGAACAAGCTGAAAAAGATATTCTTGAAATGATTAAAGCACAAAACCCAGATGTTTTAATTGCAGGACCAGCATTTAATGCAGGTAGATATGGGACAGCCTGTGGAGCTATAGCTAAAAAGGTTCAAGATGAGCTTAACATACCAGTAGTAACAGGTATGTATGTTGAAAATCCAGGTGCTGATATGTTTAAAAAAGATATTTATATAATATCAACTAAGAACAGTGCAGCAGGAATGAGAGAAGCAGCTCCTAAAATGGCAGCTTTAGCTCTTAAATTAGCTAAAGGTGAAGCTGTAGCTTCACCAGATGAAGAAGGATATCTTGAAAGAGGTATTAGAGTTAACTACTTTGCTAGCGAAAGAGGATCAAAAAGAGCAGTTGACATGCTTGTTAAAAAGCTTAAAGGTGAAGAATTTGTAACAGAATTTGAAATGCCTAACTTCGATAGAGTAGATCCTGCAACACCAGTAGCTGATATAACAAAGGCAAGAATTGCTATTGTTACTTCAGGCGGTATTGTACCAAAGGGTAACCCAGATAGAATCGAGGCTTCAAATGCTCAAAAATATGGTCAATATAGTATAGCAGGAATGAAGGATCTTACTTCTGCCGATAGTGAAACAGCTCACGGTGGATATGACCCAACATATGCTAATCAAGATGCAGATAGGGTTATACCAGTAGATATTCTAAGAGAAATGGAAGCGAATGGGCAAATTGGAAGTCTTCATGAGTACTATTATACAACTACTGGTAATGGTACAGCTGTTAAGAGTTCAAAGGCTTTTGGAGCAGAAATTGCAAAGAAGCTACTAGAAGACAATGTAACAGCAGTTATACTAACTTCTACATGAGGTACTTGTACACGTTGCGGTGCAACAATGCTTAAAGAAATTGAGAGAGTTGGTCTCCCAATAGTTCATATGTGTACAATAGTACCTATATCTAAAACTGTAGGGGCAAACAGAATAGTTCCAACAATAGCTATTCCTCACCCACTTGGAAATCCAAACCTTTCAGCAGCAGATGAAAAGGCACTAAGAAGAAAGCTTACAGAAGTTGCTTTAAAGGCGCTTGAAACTCCAGTAACAGAACAAACAGTTTTTGAAGTTAAGTAAAAGATAACTTGATTTAAGTGGAGGTGGATGTCCACCTCCATTTTTAATATTATCTACTATTTTTGGAGGTGTAATTATGAATCCTGTAATTAAGGGAGCTAGCTATGTACTGGTAAATGCTCCAGACATGATTATCCATAACGGAACAACTCAAACTCTAGAGAGAGAAACTCATCCTGATTCAGAGTACTTAAAGGAACTACCTAAGCATATTAGAGAATTTAAGGATGTTGTTGAATATCCTGCATCTCAAACATATATAGGAAACTATAGTCCAGAGGAACTTGGAAAGCTTCCAAAGCCTTGGTTTGAAAAGAACATAGAAGGAGCATCAAGATTCGGAAAGTTTGGAGAAGTAATGCCACAAGACGAATTCTATGGACTTATGAAGGTATCCGACGCTTTTGATTTAGTTCTTATTGAGAAAGCTGTAATGTCTGATATTAAAGCTAAGTTTGAAGCTCATCCATTACTAAAAGATTTAGTATCAAAGCTTGGGGAAGGTTTTGATATTGAGGCAATTGAAAAGGCTGTAAATGAAACACATGCTGAAGCTTTATATATAGACGGAAAACTAATTGGATGTGTAAAAAGAGCACATGAATTTGATAAGAATCTAACTTCTCATATTATATGTGAAAACCTTGTTGTTAAGGCTTCAGGTATACTTGCTGCACTTAACCTATTTGCTAAAAATCCAGAAATTAAAAAAGAAGATATAGATTATATTATTGAGTGTTCAGAGGAAGCGTGTGGTGATATGAACCAAAGAGGTGGAGGAAACTTTGCTAAGGCTATTGGTGAAATAGTAGGAACTATGAATGCTACAGGAAGTGACGTTAGAGGATTCTGTGCAGCACCAACACATGCTATGATATATGCATCAGCACTTGTAGCATCTGGTATGTTTAAAAATGTAATGGTAGTAGCAGGTGGAGCATCAGCGAAACTTGGTATGAACGGTAAAGATCATGTTAAAAAGGGAATGCCAGTTCTTGAAGAAGTAATAGGTGGATTTGCTGTATTAGTTTCAGAAAATGATGGCATAAATCCAATAATTAGAACTGATGCTATAGGAAGACATACTATATCTGCAGGTGCTTCACCTCAGGCTGTTATGGAAGCAATAGTTGAGGCGCCTTTAACTGCAGCAGGACTTTCATTTAATGATATAGATGTATATGGACCGGAAATGCAAAATCCAGAGATGACTGAACCAGCAGGGGCTGGAGATGTTCCTACAGCTAACTACAAAATGATAGGTGCACTTGCAGTTAAGAAAGGACAACTTGAAAAAGCACAACTTAAAGACTTCTTTACAACTAAGGGTTGGGTAGGATTTGCTCCAACTCAAGGACATATTCCATCAGGGGCTCCTGTTATGGGATTTGGTAGAGAAAGAATTCTTAGTGGAGACATTAATAGATTCATGGTAATTGGAAAGGGAAGTTTATTCCTTGGTAGAATGACTAGGCTATTCGACGGTGTATCATTTATAGTAGAAAAGAACCCAGGAACAGTTAAGGCTGAAGCTTCTATTTCAAGAGAAGAAGTAAAGAGCATGGTTGGAGAAGCTATGAAAGATTTCGCTTCATACCTACTACAAAAGTAAGGAGTGGTACCATGTCAAAGGATAATGTAAAAAAACTAATTGGTGACGTTTTTAATGAAATTGCAGATGCTATTCAAAGCGGAAGTTTTGCACCTAAGGTAAAGGTTGGATTAACTACTTTAGGAAGTGAACATGGATTAGATGAAGTAATTAAGGCTGCAGAAATGGCAACAAATAAGTATAATGACTTTGAAGTTGTACTCATAGGGCCAAAATCTAACACTTCACTTACTACCTATGAAGTGACTTCAGAAAAGGAAGCTCACGAGAAAATGGAAAGTCTTTTAGACTCAGAAGAAATAAAGGGATGTGTAACAATGCACTATAACTTCCCTATAGGTGTTTCAACTGTAGGAAGAGTTATAACTCCAGCTCTTGGCCACGAAATGATAATTGCAACTACAACAGGTACTTCATCTACTAATAGAGTAGAGGGTATGGTTAAAAACGCTATTTACGGAATCATAGCTGCAAAATCAGTAGGAATAAAAGATCCAAAGGTTGGTATTCTTAATGTTGATGGTGCAAGACAAGTTGAAAGAGCACTTACTGAGCTTAAGTCTAATGGCTATGATATTTCATTTACAGAGTCAATGAGATCAGATGGTGGAATTGTTATGAGAGGAAACGATCTATTAACAGGAACACCAGATGTTATGGTAACAGATTCATTAACAGGTAATATATTAATGAAGATGTTCAGTTCATTTACAACAGGTGGAAGCTATGAAGCATCAGGATATGGATATGGACCTGGAATTGGAGAAGGATATAATAGACTAGTTAATATTATATCTAGAGCTTCAGGTGCTCCAGTTATCTGTGAAGCCCTTAGATACTGCGCATCATGTGCTCAAAATAATATAATCGATATATCTAAGAATGAATTTGCATCTTTAAATAAAGCAGGATTTAAGGAATTATGCGAAAAGATTACTTCTTCAGATAAGAAAGCAGCAGCATCAGAAAATGAAGTTGTGGCACCAACAAAGAAGGTAGTAACAAATGACATCCCAGGGGTTGATATACTAGACCTTGAAGACTCTGTTAAAGAGCTTTGGAAAGCAGGTATATATGCTGAAAGTGGTATGGGATGTACTGGTCCTATAGTGCTAGTAGCAACTGAGGATAAGGATAAGGCTATAGAAATTCTTAAAGAAAAAGAATATATAGGATAATAAAAGGTGTCTCAAAATGATTTTTTAAGTCATTTTGGGACATTTCTTTTTTATTTATACATATAAAAATTTATAAAAAATAATACTCTACAAGTAAACCTTAGAAGTTTATCTTCTGAGGTTTATTTTTGTATAATCATATGTAAGTAATTAGAAAAAATGGTTTATGATGATAGAAACATCATTTCTTTGACGTATATGTTTAGTGAAGGGCTATTCAAAGGAGGCGGTAAAGTGAATATTGACTCAAATAACTTTATTAATGAGTTGAAAAGAAAAAACGAAAAGGCTTTAAATTATCTATATGAAAAATACCTTGGCCTAGCCTATAAAATTGCCTTTGATAATTTAAGGGATATAGGCACTAAGGAAGATGTTGAGGAATGTGTAAGCGATATATTTGTTGGGGTTTGGAACAACATAGATAAGTATAGTGAAGAGATCACATCCTTTAAAACATGGTTTTCAGCAGTCAGCAGGTATAAGGCTATTGATTATAAGAGAAAACTTAAATCAAAGGATGTTAATGTAGAACTTGACGAAAATGAACTAGTTGAAGAGTTAACTATAGAGGATAAGATAGTAATTGCAGAGGATGTGGATTCACTAAGGAAAATTATAGATTCGATGGGTGATGTTGATAGGCAGATTTTTATCAAAAGATATATCTTAAACGAGAAAATAGAAGATATATCAAAGGCACTAGGCATTGCTAGAAGTGTAATTGATAATCGATTGTCTAGGGGTCGAAGGGAAATAAAAAATAAATGGTTAGAAATCACAGGGAGGCAGTGCTATGAAGAAAAATAGTAAAAATGATGGATACATATACCACGCTTTAAACTATTATCAAATAGAAGAAGACACAGACATTGATAATGTGGATAAGATAGATGAAATTACATCAAAGAGAATAAAAAAGCTATTAGATAATAAAATAAAAAGAAATAAGCCAAAGTATAGAGGGTTTAAAGCTATAGGACTTGGTCTTTTTATAGCTATAAATGTCATTTTATTATCTAGTGGAGGGGTTAAGGTATACGCTAATATTGGAAAGAGTATAGTGGCTTCGTTTGCAAAGCTAATAGGAGATGTAGGAGAGTATGATAAATACACGAGTATGGTTAATGCATCTGTAACTGATAAGGGAATAAAATTTGTAATAAATGAAGTAATATCAGATGGCAATCACTTAGTTGTATCATATTCAATAATATCAGATGCTAGTTTAAAGGATAAGTTAAAGGATATTAGTGAAATAGGTTCTTGGCCTAGTATAAATGGAAAGCAGTTTTCAGGACTTACTAGAGAAGGAAAGATGATAAGTGAAAATAGGTATGATGGATGTGATTGGGTAAAGGATTCAGAAGGTATTATACCTAAGGGGGATTTTTACTTGGATATTCAGATGAAGGATATAGGAAAGTTAAAGGGTAATTGGGATATTAGTGTTAAGGTAAATAGCGATAAAATAAAGGAGAAAGTTAAAGAGTATAAAGTTAATAAAAATATAAAAACAGTTAAAAATCAGAATATCACTATTAAAAAGATTATTACATCACCACTATCTGTAGGTGTTAAGTGTACAAGTAGTTATGGGAGGGATTCTTATACATTATTTGATGATAAGGGAAATCAGCTTGACTTTAAAGGTGTTCACACCTCGGATGGGAATATTACTATGGACTACTCAGGTTTACTCTCAGAGGACACTAAGAGTCTTACTTTTGTACCTTTTAAGATTAAAGAGGATTATGAGCCTAGGTTTGAAATATATAGTTTAGACAAACTTCCTATAAAGATAGACCAAGGGAAATATGGAAGCTTTACTGTCAAAAAGGCTGAATGGATTGAAAAAGATAAGCTTAAGATTAGTTATGAAGTAGATAGTAAGTATCCACTTACAGTGTCAGCGGCTCCTATTTTACTAGACCCTAATAATAAAGAGATGGATTCTGATAAGCTGACTAATTATCAGGTCTCTAGAGGTGATTTGAAAAACTTCGAGAAGGTTTTTAGTGGGTTAGATAGAAGCAAGATATATAAGCTTGGTGCTCATAAAATGTATGAATGGCACATAATGTATGAAGACAAGGCATTTACAATAAATCTTAAGAAGTAGATTTGAAGAATAGATGTTGAAAGTATTTTTAATGCTTTTAGCATCTATATTTTCGTGCAACGTTCCCTTGAATTTGCGTTTATTTTCCAATAAATTTATAATAGTTATTATGATTTAAATTTTAAGTATTATATTAATGTAGAATTTTATTGAGATACAATGCTATGGAAGTTACATATATGATAAAAACGGGGGAATAATTATGTTAGGGACATTTGTAAATGTTTTGGCTATTATTATTGGAGCGATAATAGGTTCAACATTAAAAAGAGGAATGAAGGAAAAATACCAGAATAATATAATGGTAGGTGCAGGTCTTGTTGCACTTTCTCTTGGAATCTCATGGGTAGCTAAAAGCATACCTCAGAGTAAGTATTCTGTGCTATTTGTAGCTAGTATGATTATAGGAGCCTATATAGGTGAGGTTATTGACCTAGACTCTAAGGTGAATAGCTATGGTGCTAGATTTAAGGAGTCTAATCTACTAGAGGGAATAACAACTACAGTATTATTATTTTGTGTAGGAACACTATCCATTCTAGGACCTATTGAAAGTGCACTTAAGGGAGATAATACCTTACTATTTACTAACGCCATACTAGATGGGTTTACATCTATAGTATTTGCTGCGAACTTTGGTATAGGAATAGTGATTACAGCGGGAATATTATTTCTTTGGCAGGGAGCCTTATTTATGTCTGCACAGTTTATATCACCAATTATAACACCTGATATGCTTAACGAGATATCCATTATAGGTGGAATACTTCTTATAACTACAGGACTAAATATCTTGAATATAAAGAAGATAAAGACACTTAATTTACTTCCTGCACTTTTAATACCTATAGTATTTTTCACTATTAAGGGAATACTTAATTAGGTAATTAAATCATTAATAGGATTATACTAAAATATATTATAAATGATTATAATTATTGAAAAATTTTCATCAAAATGATATATTGGTGTATAAGAAAAATATATAATTTACTTATAAAGGATATTACATTATTAATATATAATGTAGCACATATAGAATATTCTACATAGATGTATTATTTTGATACATTTAAGAAAAACTTTGATAATTAATAAAGATAAATGAAAGAAAAAGATAATTTAACATAACTTTGTTATACAACACTTCGTTAATTTGACAAATGTTATATACTTTACGATTATATTAGTATAGCATATTAATAAAATTGATATATATTAATGAACTTTTAGGAGGTATTATCATGAGTATTAAAGTTGCCATTAATGGATTTGGAAGAATAGGAAGAAACGCTTTCAAAATCGCTCAAAAGAATCTTAAAGAAGGTATAGAAATAGTTGCTATAAACGATCTAACAGACGTTAACACTATAGCACATCTACTAAAGTATGATTCATGTTTCGGGAAGTTCGATGGAACAGTTGAAGTTCAAGATGGAAATTTAATCGTAAACGGAAAAACTGTTAAGGTTCTAGCTGAAAGAGACCCTAAGAACCTTCCTTGGAAGGAACTTGGAGTAGACATCGTTATGGAATGTACTGGTCTATTCACTAAGAGAGAAAAAGCTGCCCTACATATTGAAGCAGGAGCTAAGAAGGTTATAATCTCAGCACCAGCTACTGATGAAGATGTTACTGTAGTTCTTGGAGTTAACGAAGGAGACTACGTAGCAGCTGAACATAACATAATCTCAAACGCATCATGTACAACTAACTGTTTAGCACCATTTGCTAAGGTTATAGACGAAAACTTTGGTGTAGTTAAGGGTCTTATGACAACTATCCATGCTTACACTAACGACCAAAACATCCTAGACCTTCCACACAAGGATCTAAGAAGAGCTAGAGCAGCAGCTGAATCAATAATACCAACTACAACAGGAGCTGCTAAGGCAGTAGGTAAGGTTCTTCCAAACCTAAAGGGTAAACTAAACGGATTTGCGCTTAGAGTACCAACTCCTACAGTTTCAGTTACTGATATAGTATTTGAAGTATCAAAGAGCACAAGTGCAGAAGAAGTTAATGCAGCACTTAAGGCAGCAGCTGAAGGCCCACTAAAGGGAATTCTTGGATTCTCAGAAGAGCCACTTGTATCAATCGATTATAGAGGTGACGAAAGATCTTCAATAATAGATGGACTTTCAACTATGGTTATGGAAGGAAACATGGTTAAGGTTGTTGCATGGTATGACAACGAATGGGGTTACTCATGCAGAATAGTTGACCTTGTTAACTATGTAGTAGATAGAATGTAATTATTGATCTTTATGTCCGGTTTTATAAGCTTAGGCTATAGGGCCGGACTTTAACTTCGTATAAGCTTGGAGGGATATTAATGAACAAGAAAACAGTTAAGGATATAGATGTATCAGGTAAGAAGGTTATAGTTAGATGTGACTTTAACGTACCTCAAGATAAGGATGGCAACATAACAGATGATAGAAGAATAGTATCAGCACTAGATACTATTAAATACCTTTTAGATAATAACGCAAAGGTTATACTTATGTCTCACCTTGGAAGACCAAAGGAAGGATATGATGCTAAGTTTAGCCTAAAGCCAGTAGCTGAAAGACTAAGCAGCCTACTTGGAAAGGAAGTTGTTCTTGCAGCAGATGAAGAAGTTGTAGGAGAAAACGCAATAAAGGCAACAAGTGAAATGAACAGTGGTGATGTTGTTTTACTTGAAAACGTTAGATTCGTTAAGACAGAAACTAAAAATGACCTTGAATTTGCAAAGAAGCTTGCAGACCTTGCAGATATATTTGTAAATGATGCATTTGGTACAGCTCACAGAGCACATTCATCAACTGAAGGTGTAGCTAAGTTTATACCAGCTGTAGCAGGATTCCTTATAGAAAAGGAACTTGAATTTATCGGTGGAGCACTTATGAGTCCAGAAAAGCCATTTGTAGCTATTCTAGGTGGTGCTAAGGTTTCAGATAAGATCGGTGTTATAAATAACCTACTTGAAAAAGTAGACAGACTAATCATAGGTGGAGGAATGGCTTATACATTCCTAAAGGCTATGGGAGTTAAAATCGGAAGTTCTCTAGTTGAAGAAGAAAAGGTAGACTATGCTAAGGAAATGCTTGAAAAGGCTGAAGCTAAGGGAGTTAAGGTATATCTTCCAGTTGATCACGTTGTAGCTACAGAATTTAAGGCAGATGCTGATAGCAAGGTTGTTGAAGGAGATATAGAAGATGGGTTTATGGGACTAGATATAGGACCTAAATCAATTTCAGAATTTGAAGGTGCTCTAAAGGATGCTAAAACAGTTATCTGGAATGGTCCTATGGGAGTATTCGAAATGGAAAAATTCGCAGCAGGTACTAAGGAAGTTGCTAAGGTTCTAGCTTCAATTAGCGGAACAACTATTATTGGTGGAGGAGACTCAGCAGCAGCGGTTGAACAACTTGGATTTGCTGATAAAATGTCTCACATCTCAACAGGTGGTGGAGCATCACTTGAATTCCTAGAAGGAAAAGTACTACCAGGAGTTGCAGCACTAGCTGACAAATAGGAGGAAGAAACTATGAGAAAGCCAATTATAGCAGGAAACTGGAAAATGCACAAAACACCAGCTGAAGCAGTAAGTTTAGTTAAAGAGCTTATGCCCCTTGTAAAAGATGCTTCATGTGAGGTTATAGTATGCCCAACATTTACTTCACTTTACCCAGTGCTTGAAGAAGTAAAGGGAAGTAATATTGCAGTTGGTGCACAAAACATGTACTTTGAAGAAAGTGGTGCATTTACTGGGGAAATTTCTCCACTTATGCTTAAGGAAATGGGAGTTAAGTACGTTATCCTTGGACATAGTGAAAGAAGAGAATACTTTAAGGAAGATGACAGCCTTATTAATAAGAAGGTTCAAGTATCATTTGATTATGATCTAATTCCTATACTATGTGTTGGAGAAACGCTAGAAGAAAAGGAAGCGGGAAATACTAAGTCAAAGATATCAGGACAAATCAAAGCTGGACTTAATGGACTAACATCAGAAAAGGTTGCATCAATGGTTATAGCATATGAACCAATTTGGGCTATAGGAACAGGAAAAACTGCAACTTCAGAGGATGCAAATGACGTAATTAAGTTTATAAGAGAAGAAGTTAAGTCTCTTTATGGAGAAGTAGCATCTGATGCTGTACGTATTCAATACGGTGGAAGTGTTAAGCCATCAACAATTAAAGAGCAAATGGCTCAAAGTGATATAGATGGTGCACTAGTTGGTGGTGCAGCACTTAAGGCGGAAGATTTCTCAGGTATTGTTAACTTCTAAGGAGGAAACAAATGAAGAAAGCCACTAAAATGCTTCTTATTCTAGACGGATATGGAATAAGAAACGAGGAAAAAGGAAATGCAGTTGTAGATGCAAAAAAGCCTAATCTTGATAAATACTTTAATACATATCCTAAAACATTTCTAAATGCTAGTGGTCTAAGCGTAGGACTTCCAGAGGGACAAATGGGGAACTCTGAGGTTGGACACTTAAACATAGGTGCTGGAAGAGTAATTTATCAAGAACTTACAAGAATAAATAAAGAAATAAGTGAAGGTGGCTTCTTTAAAAACGAAGCACTTCTTAAGGCAATAGATTACTCAAGAAGAAATAACTCATCTATTCATCTAATGGGATTACTATCAGATGGAGGAGTTCATAGCCACATTGACCATCTAAAGGCTTTACTTAAGCTATGCAAAGAAGAGGGATTAACTAAGGTATATGTTCATGGGTTCTTAGATGGTAGAGATGTACCACCTCAAAGTGCCCTTGAATATGTAGAGTCTCTTGAATCATATATTAAGGAAGTCGGAGTAGGCTCTATTGCAACTATTTCAGGCAGATACTATGCAATGGATAGAGACAATAGATGGGAAAGAGTACAAAAGGCATATGATGCTATGGTGAAGTCAGAGGGACCTACCTTTGACTCAGCAGCTAAGGCTATCGAAAGCTCATATAAAGATAAGGTTCTAGATGAGTTTGTAGTTCCATCAGTAATTGTTAAGGACGGTTCTCCAGTAGCGTCTATAAGTAATAAAGATTCTGTTATATTCTTTAACTTTAGACCAGATAGAGCAAGAGAGATAACAAGAGCTCTTACTGAAAGAAACTTTGATGGATTTAAATCCGATTACATAGAAACTTACTTTGTATCTATGACCCAATATGATAAGTCATTTAAGAATTTAAATATAGCATATAAACCAGAGAATATCGAAAACACTCTAGGGGAAACCTTAAGTAAAAAGGGAAAAAGACAGCTAAGAATTGCAGAAACAGAAAAATACGCCCATGTTACATTCTTCTTCAATGGCGGAGTTGAAACTCCATATCAAGGAGAAGATAGAATACTAGTACCATCTCCAAAGGTTGCTACCTACGATATGCAACCTGAAATGAGTGCTGGTGAGGTTACTGAAAGAGTGCTTAAGGAAATATCAGAGGGTATATATGACTTTATTTTACTTAACTTTGCTAATCCTGACATGGTAGGCCACACTGGAGATTTAGATGCGGCTATAAAGGCTGTAGAGACAGTTGATGAATGTACAGGTAAAATAGTAGAAGCTATACTTCAAAATGGCGGTGCTGTATATATAACAGCTGACCATGGAAACGCAGAGCAAATGATTGACCCTGAAAACGGGGAAGCATTTACTGCACATACAATAAATAAGGTTCCATTTGTAGTAATAGGAGAGGGAGATGTACACCTTCGTGAAGATGGTAAAATCTCAGATATAGCTCCAACTATACTAAACTTTATGGAGCTTGATGTTCCAGTGGAAATGACAGGTGAAAGCCTTTTAACTAACTAAAGAATTTAAGGAGGAATAACAATGAAAAGATATGTTGAGATAATCGACGTTATAGGAAGAGAAGTACTAGACTCAAGAGCTAACCCAACTGTAGAAGTTGAAGTTGTTCTAGCTGACGGAACAAGCGATTACGCTATAGTTCCATCAGGAGCATCAACAGGAGCATTTGAAGCTGTTGAATTAAGAGATGAGGACAAGGACAGATACCTTGGAAAGGGAGTTCTTAAGGCTGTTGATAACGTAAACACAATTATAGCTGAAGAACTAATTGGAATGAATGCATTCGACCAAACTCTAGTAGACGAAACTCTACTATGGCTAGATGGAACAGAAAACAAGGGTAAGCTAGGAGCAAACGCTATACTTGGTGTATCACTAGCTGTAGCTAGAGCTGCTGCAAAGTCACTAGGACTTCCACTATACCAATACATTGGGGGGGTTAATGCTAAGACTCTACCAACTCCAATGATGAACATACTAAACGGTGGAAAGCACGCTGATAACAATGTAGATATCCAAGAATTCATGGTTATGCCAGTTGGAGCAGAAAGCTTTAGAGAAGCTCTAAGAATGTGTGCTGAAATATACCACTCACTTAAAAAGACTCTATCAGACAAGGGATATAACACAGCTATCGGTGACGAAGGTGGATTCGCTCCAAACCTTAAGTCAAACGAAGAAGCTATCACTGTTATTCTTGAAGCTATAGAAAAGGCTGGATACAAGCCAGGCGAAGAAGTTAAGATAGCAATCGATGCTGCTGCAACTGAGCTATACAAAGATGGTAAGTACCACCTAGAAGGAGAAGGAAGAGTTCTTTCAGCTGCTGAAATGGTTGACTTCTGGGCAGACCTTGCTGATAAGTACCCAATAATCTCACTAGAAGATGGTCTAGATGAAGAGGATTGGGAAGGATGGAAGCTTCTAACTGAAAAGCTAGGATCAAAGATCCAATTAGTTGGAGACGACCTATTCGTTACTAACACTAAGAGACTTGAAAAGGGAATTGATACTCACACAGCTAACTCAATTCTTATAAAGCTTAACCAAATAGGAACACTAACTGAAACAATAGAAGCAATTGAACTAGCTAAAACAGCTAAGTACACTGCTGTAGTTTCACATAGATCAGGTGAAAGTGAAGATACAACTATCGCTGATTTAGTTGTTGCTATGAACGCTGGTCAAATCAAGACTGGTGCACCAGCTAGAACAGACAGAGTTGCTAAGTACAACCAACTTCTTAGAATAGAAGAAGAACTAGGTTCTGTAGCAAAGTATGCAGGACATGATGCATTCTACAACCTAAAGAAGTAATTTATTTCATTAAAAACAGAGGCTGATAACTTTTGGGTTATCAGCCTTTTTTACAATTATTTATCATTATAAAAGTTGGAATTTAAAGTTATATGTGCTACAATTATTTTATTGGAAACTTTAGGCTAGGAGGTGGAAATTTTGAGTACAGCAATAACAGTTATACATATAATTATATGTATTGCATTAGCAATAGTAATACTTGCTCAACCAGCTAAGCAAGCCGGACTAGGCGCAGCACTAGGCGGAAGTGGCGGAGGAGATAGTGATAATTTCTTTAGTAAGAACAAAGGAAGAACCTATGAAGGTAAAATGGAAAAGCTAACAATATTCCTTACCATCTTATTTGTTATAACAACTATAGGATTATCATATGTTGCAAATCTATAGTCTTGAAGTATACTCCTATCTTTAGTTTTATACTATTAGGTAGGAGTTTTTGTATATACTTTTATTATTTATATATTAAATATGTATAAAGTATGTATAAAGGTATAAGAATAATAATATAGAATAAACTAGATTGAGTTTTATAAATATATAGCTTGCTATATTCGAGGTGATATAAATGAGTAAAATTAAAGAACAAATAATTGCATTTATGAGAGAAGAGGCATATAAGCCACTTAAGGCACAGGAAATTGCCCTTATATTTGATATTGGAAAGAAAGATATGCCTATGTTTATTGAGATTTTAGATTCAATGGAGGCAGAGGGACTTGTTATAAAGACAAGAAAGGAAAAGTATGCCTCACCAGATAGACTAGGCCTTATAAGAGGTAAGCTACAAGGAAATGCAAAGGGATTTGGTTTCGTTATTCCAGATAGTGAAGAAGCAGATGATTTATTCATACCACTTGAGAACATGAACGGTGCTATGAATGGGGATGAAGTTATAGCGAAGGTAGTTCGTGATGCTTCGGAAACAGGAAAGAGAACTGAAGGAGAAATCGTTAGAATAGTAAAAAGAGCTAACACTAAAGTAGTTGGAACATTCGAAAAAAGCGGTTATTTTGGATTTGTTGTACCAGATGACAAAAGAATATATCAAGATATATTCATATCTAAGAACAACATCCAAGGTGCAAAAACTGGAGAGAAGGTAGTAGCTGAAATTACAGTATGGCCTGAGAATAGACGTAACCCTGAGGGTAAGGTAGTTGAGATTCTAGGTCATAAAGACGACTTAGGAGTAGACATTATATCTATTATTAAAAAGTATAATCTACCTGAGGAATTCCCGAAGAAGGTTGAAGAGTATGCTGAGAATATTCCAGAGCAGATTCCAGCAGAGGATTACAAGGGAAGACGTGACCTTAGAGACCTTAAGATAGTTACTATTGACGGAGAAGACGCGAAGGACCTTGATGACGCTATATCTATAGAAAGATTAAGTGGTGGAAGATTCAAGCTTGGAGTTCATATAGCAGACGTATCACATTATGTTAGAGAAAATAACGTACTTGATAAGGAAGCATATAATCGTGCTACAAGTATATACCTAGTTGATAGAGTTATACCTATGCTACCAAGAAAGCTTTCTAATGGAATATGTTCACTTAATCCAAGAGTAGATAGACTTACTATGACTTGTATGATGATCATAGACGAGAATGGTAGAGTACTTGAACATGAAGTATTCGAAAGTGTTATTAAGACATCAGAGAGAATGACATATACAGACGTAACTAAGATTCTTAGAGATGATGATCCAGAACTTAAGGAAAGATATGATTACCTACTTGAAGAATTTAATATGATGAAGGAATTATGTGAGATTCTTAATAAGAAGCGTATGGGTCGTGGGGCAATTGACTTCGATTTTGAAGAGTGTAAGATTATCCTTGATGAAGAAGGCAAACCAATAGACATTAAACCATATGAAAGAGAAATAGCAAACAGAATCATAGAAGAGTTTATGCTTGTATGTAATGAGACTATAGCAGAGTACATGTTCTGGACTGGACTTCCATTTGTATATAGAATACATGAGAAGCCAAATGATGAGAAGCTTCTAGCATTTGGTGAATTTATATATAACCTTGGATATTATCTAAGACCAGGTAAGGAAGTTCATCCAAAGTCACTACAAAAGATTCTAGAAGAGGTTAAGGGTAAAGATGAAGAGCAAGTAGTATCAACACTTCTACTAAGGTCACTTAAGAAAGCTAAGTACTTTGAAGAGTGTATAGGTCACTATGGACTTGCAGCTAAGTATTACTGCCACTTTACTTCACCGATAAGACGTTACCCTGACCTTGTTATTCATAGAATAATAAAGTGGTTCCTACATGGTGAAATAGATACTAAGAAGGAATCAAAGCTTAAGAAATTCGTTGTAGATGCATCTAAGCAGTCAAGTGAAATGGAAAGACTAGCTCAAGAGGCTGAAAGAGAAACAGATGACCTAAAGAAGGCTGAATATATGCTAGATAGAATTGGTGAGGTATATGATGGAATCATATCATCAGTTACTAGCTTTGGTATTTTCGTCGAACTTGAAAACACTATAGAGGGGCTTGTCCATATAAGTCATTTATCAGATGATTACTATATATATGATGAAAGCAAGCACCTAATCATGGGAGAAGCTACTAAGAAAACATACAAATTAGGCCAAAAGCTAAAGGTTAAGGTATCTAAGGTAGACGTAGAGACTAGATCCATTGATTTCTCACTTGTAAAAGAGACTGTAGAAGAGTAGTATAAGTTTTAGGGATACACTAACATTTGGAGAAGTAGGGGATAGAGATATCCTCTACGAACTCCAATTAAATAAGTCTCAATTCTTTTGAAATCCTTACAGGTGATTGACAAAAGAGTAAAAAAAGTTTATAATAAGTTACTACGTAAGGATTGTAGGTGATGTAATGAAAGGTAAGAGTAATACACTTGCTGAAAATAGAAAAGCAAGACATGAATACTTCATAGAGGAAACATATGAAGCAGGCATAGAACTATTTGGAACTGAAGTTAAGTCTGTGAAACTTGGCAAAGCCAATCTTAAGGACAGCTATGCTACAGTGAAGAATGGAGAGGTTTTTCTTAATAACCTACACATAAGTCCATATGAAAAGGGTAATATATTTAATAAAGACCCATTAAGAACTAGAAAGCTTCTTCTTCATAAAAGTGAAATAAGAAAGCTTGAACAGAATTTAACCCAAGAAGGCCTAACACTTGTACCACTAGCACTATATGAAGTGCGTGGACTAGTAAAGGTTAAGATAGCAGTAGCTAAGGGTAAGAAGCTTTACGACAAACGTCAGGATTTAGCTAAGAAAGACGCCAAGAGAGATATCGAAAGATCTCTTAGAGAAAAGTTTTAGCATGTAATCAGCATAGCTGATTCATATATACATGGGGGCGTCAAGGCATTCGACGGGGGTAGTAGGAGCTTAGGAAGCGAGTCGAGGACCTGTACCTCGTTAAAAACTGGGAACTTAAATATAAACGCAAAAAACGAAAATTACGCATTAGCTGCCTAGTTGCAGCTCATCCTGCCTAGGCTTCCCACAGCTTAGGACCAGGGTGTCAAATAAGTGGGGAAACGCGCCTGTCAAAGCTTTGAGATAGGAACGGAATTTATGAAGCTACCGAAATCTATAGCCTGTTCTTGGGCGATAGATAGGGGGAATCTCAAAACAAGAACTGCACTCGGAGATGCTTAAGTTTTTATGCTTTCGGACAGGGGTTCGATTTGAAAAGAGTCGCCTTATGAAGTAATTCATAAGTGAAAACTTGGCTTTATCGGTGAAACCGTAGTAGGTAATGCTACCGGCAATACCGAGGGGTATGTAGGGAAACCTAACAGCTCCTTATCGACTTATAGGTCTCTAAATCTTATGATATGAGATACTAGGATAGAAGGTAAAAACTATATTATACTTCTATAATACGCCAAGTAGCTACAAGTAAATATTTTGGAGCTAAAGATATAGTCAGTGCCATTAGAGATAGTGGAAGAACATGTCCCCTCGCCTCCACCATGAAACCCTCGACTAATTAGATTAATCGAGGGTTTTTTCCCTATGTTTAATTATAGAATTATTCAGAGTGAGCCGTATCAAAAGTAACGGAGGTTTTTACTATTTGAGTATGCTGGTATATTAAAGTAATTGGAGTATACTGACTTTTTAGGAAAACTACATCCATTTATATATAAACTTAAGTGACGATGAAACTTAAAATACTATTCGATGTTCATTCAATGATTCCATTATGCGAATTTTAGTATTATAATGAGATATACAAAAATAAATATTTTTTGATAAATATGCACAAATGCAAAAGTCTGAGTTAGAGTTTAAGCAATCCAAACTAAAATCAGATGATATAGCTCAAATGGTAACCGGAGCAGATGTAAGAATGTTATTAAATAACTTCAAGGGTTATGTAATAAGTAGAAACATACTAGAATGTAAAAAGTTTATACAGGACTTCGTAAAAGAAGTAGTAGTGCATAAAGAACACATTGAAGTAATCTTCAATGTGTCTTTTAATATGCTGAAAAATTGTCAAGGTGTAGAGATTTTAAGTAAAATTGATAGGCATGGTTTATTTGAAAGATATAGTAATAGCTTCTATATTAAGGTTTATTAATGAATACTTTATTTAAGAATTATAGTAATAATGCATTGTAAACTACGCTAAAGTTGTCTTTAATGTACAAAATATATTTTATTTTGCTGTCGTTTAAAATTGGTTATTTGGATTTTATTTTCAATACAATAAAATTATTCAATATTTTGTTTAAATATGTAAAAAAGGAGGAGATTGATGTATAATTATATTATCAGATTAACATAATGAGGTGATACATATATGAGTAGAGGGTCAGAATGGAGAAAATGGGATTTGCATGTTCATACAGCATCATCATATGATTATAAATATAAAACAGATGATTGTGATGAATTATTAGTAAAGTCTTGGAGAGAAAAGGAATTAGCGGTTGTTGCTATTACAGATCATTTTTTAATTGATGCTGAAAGAATAAAAAAACTACAATTGTTAGCACCAGAAATTACTATTTTACCGGGAGTAGAACTAAGGTGTGATAAAGGAACTTCAAATTTACATGTAATTTTAATTTTTTCTAATCAGGATTTGGATAAGCTTTCAACCAGATTTAGTGTAATCATGAAAGATGATAAAGCAAGAAATAAGGATAACCATGATAGCATTTACTGGGACTACAAAGATATTGTTGAATTTGCTAGGACTAATAATGGCATTGTTAGTGTTCATGCTGGTAAAAAAGATAAAGGAATTGATGATGGTATAACAAATTCTCTAGAAGTTAATATGGCTATTAAAGCTGAAATTGCAGAATATGCAGATGTTTTTGAAATGGGAAAGATAAATGATATAGATAACTATAATAAATTCGTTTTTAAAACTGTTAGAAGAAAGCCAATGATAATTTGTTCCGATAACCATGATCCTAGGAATTATCAATTGAAAGAGAACTTATGGATAAAGGCAGATGCGTCATTTGAGGGATTGCTGCAAGCAATTAAAGAACCAGAGTTACGATTTTTTGTAGGAGACATTCCTCCTAAGAAGAAAATTGTTAATGATAATAGTCATAAATTTATAGATAGCATTAAAATTAAAGGAATAACACCTTCAGATAAGTGGTTTGATGATGAAATACCACTAAATTATGACTTAGTTACAATTATCGGT
Organism: Clostridium cylindrosporum DSM 605; assembly: GCF_001047375.1. Lineage (NCBI taxonomy): Bacteria > Bacillati > Bacillota > Clostridia > Eubacteriales > Clostridiaceae > Clostridium > Clostridium cylindrosporum. The sequence goes on along the minus strand of NZ_LFVU01000028.1, from coordinate 35,655 downwards.
AACAAAGGTAATGGTAAAAGTGCATTAGCAGATATAATTGGACATGCAGGAAATACTCATAATAATAAATTTTCTTTTTTAAGTACTGAAAAGTTTAATCAAAAACCAGATTATTTAGGTAAAAATTATGGTGTAGTACTCAAATGGAAGAATGGAATTGAAGAGGAGAAGTTATTATTTCCTACTGATAATACATTATTAGTAGAGAAAGTCAAATATTTACCTCAACAATATATTGAATACGTATGTAATGATTTAAAGGATGGTTTTAATGATGAGATAGAAAGACTTATTTTTGACTATTTACCACAAGAGGAAAAACTAGGTATGGATTCTTTATTTCACTTAATGGAATACTTAACAAGTAATGTAGTTAAAGATATTGATTCCAAGCAAGTAAAGTTAAAGGAAATAAATGCTCAAATTATAGAGAAGGAAAATAAGAGTTCACTTGGTGAAAAGCGAATTTTGAATGAAAAGTTAAATGATTATCAAAAGCAACTGGAACAGGAAGCAAATAATAAACCTATAGATGTTGTAAAGCCTAATATAGACACTCAAGTAGAAGAAACATTAAATATGCTTAATGTTCAAATGGAGGATTTAAAAAAGCAATTTGAAATTAAAAAGCAAGATTTAGACAATTTGAGTAAAAAACAACATTTGATAGAAAGTACTTTAGAACAAATTGAAAAAGCAAAGAATAGTGTAGAAGAATGGTTCGATAAATTAAATAATAATTTGCTAAGTAATGGAGTAAAAGAAATAGTTGCATGCAAGGTAGACGTAAATTGTGAAGATTTACTATCTTTAAAGAAACAAGTTGAAAGTGGGATAAATAGTATAAAGTTAGAAATAAGTACTATTGAAAATGATAAGAAAGATGGTACATTAGTGCTCAAGTTAAAAGAGACACAGCAAAGAATTACCCAAATAACAAGTAAATTATCATTAGCAGAGGTGAATTATCAAAATTATTTACAGGATTTAATAAAATGGAGAGAAAAAGTTGCTAAAGTCTCTGAGAATATTACTAAAATAAGGGAAGAACTTAGAGTATTAGAAGAAGATATTCCTATAAAACTAAATGAGCTATATGAATCAAGGAAGTTGATATGCAAAGAAGTTTATTTGTTAAAAAAGAGTATTGTAGAAAAATATGCACAAAAGTATTCATATATAAATAGCGCAATAAGTGAACTTGATATAAAAGAATCAGAAAAGCCTAAAATAGAGATTAATTTTTATTTAGATAGTAATAATATGGAAAGAAAGTTGTTTAATCATATTAATCAAAATGTAAAAAGTATATTTAGAGGAAAAGAACAGGCTAAGGAAAATTTATCTTTATTAGTAGAAACAATAAAAATAGATGAATTTGATAGCGTATTTGATTCTTTAAAAAAAATAGAAGATGAATTAAAAAATTCATCATCAGATTACGATAAAGTGTTTTTAGATAAGGCAGAATTTTTTAACAATCTTTATGGATTAGATTATATAAAAACAAATTATCAACTAAAATTAGGGGATAAATTATTAAGTAAATTATCTCCAGGTGAAAGAGGATTATTATTATTAATATTCTATTTATTATTGGATAAGGAAAATTGCCCTTTAATAATAGATCAGCCAGAAGATAATTTAGATAACCAATCTATTTTTGATAGATTAGTGAAATATATAATTAGAGCAAAAGCTCAGAGGCAGATTATTATAGTTACCCATAACCCTAATATAGCAGTGGCATGTGATTCAGAACAAATTATTTATAGTAGTATGAATAAAGAAGAATTACATCTTAAATATACTTATAATAGTATGGAAGCTTCAGAAATGAGAAAGTATATTGTAGACGTTCTAGAGGGTACTATGCCTGCATTTGAAAAGAGGAGTAAGAAGTATACGGAATAAGTAGGAGAAAAACTTTAATAATAAATATATTTTATCATCCATATAATATATAAAGACAAAATTGGAGGATATTTTATATGGATGATATAAAGAAAAATGTTAGTACAAAAATTAATCTGAGTAAAAAAGAAATAATAGATAAAATTTTAAATATGGATTATAAAAGAATAGAGGAGAAGGTTACTTTATATAAAAGATACGAAAGCTTGAATCTTTTCCAAGAGTTGTTTTATATTGCATGTAAAAAGAGTTGTAAAAAGGAAGAGGAAATATACAATTTGTTTGTACAGCTAACTAGAGATTTTGTTGATAGCTGTAAGGTACACCAAATTAATGAAAAATCTAGTTGGGGGATTCATATGGATACTTATGAAAAACTTAATCGAATTATTAAAATAGAAACTTCAAGCTATAAGTAGGAATTTATATATGTAATTTTGTTTATAGTTATCTATAAATTTAATTTTGGTGGGTTTTAAAGGTCGCGCTTCGCCTCCACCATTGAAACCCACGACAAAAATGTCGTGGGTTTTTTATATGAAAAATATAATATTATGTATAAATGTGGTATAATTACCATATTGAGTTATAGTGTATTTTTGTTTTGAAGGCATATATGGGGAGAGGTAAAAAAGAAGAAAAATGAAACAAAAGATAAAGAGAATGGAAGAAATTTAAAAAAGGTTAGTAAGATTTAATTTGCCTGCTTCTCCAGTGAAATATAAGGGATTTTAAGATAAATATAATTATCAAACCAATATACATAATTTAATTTGCAAAAATGCTAGTTTTGAAAACGTTAGATATCATGATTAGTCCTCTTGTCACGATGTTGAATTTACCTAAGGACGATATTACATACTTATCTGACTATATAAATCAAGTAGTATTAAAGCCCAAACAAGTTATGGTAATATATAGCTTAGAAAAAGATTTGAAATGCAACAAAAACAAATGGAGGGATGACTGTGGATACAAGCTTGTTAATAGGGGTAATACTAGGAGTAGCTGGGATATTAATTACTATTATTTATTCTGCAAAGCGATTTAATAATAAAAAAGTAATTAATTTAAATAAGAGTAACTTTAATATTATCAAAGATAATAATTTTGGTGATCAGAATGAGAGAAAATAAATATTTATTTAGACATATTATTGGAAACTTATTTGGGAGAATTAATAATAAAAAAGTTATAAACTTTGAGGATAGTAATTTTAACACTGTTGAAAATTGTAATTTTGGAACACAAGAAAATCACAGGCAAATAAATATAAACAATGGAATATATATAGAAAAATATATATATGGAAGTTCTATCAACCAAGATACTTCAAATGATGAACAAATCTTTTTTGTACCGCAGATAAGAAATATGAAATGCTGTGGAAGAGATAATGAACTATGGGACTTGAAAGATAGGTTATTGAAGAATAAAATTCAAGTAATAACTGGACTACCCGGGGTAGGAAAGTCGAGACTTGCATTAAAGTATGCTATTGATAATAAGCAACATTATAAGTTAGTTGCATGGATAAAGTGTAGCTCAAAAGAGGAAATTCTTAAAAGCTTCTTGGAGTTAGCTAAATATCTAAAGCTAGGCTATGAAAATAAAACTGTGGATACTATTATACAAGAGGTTATTTTCAAAGTATTAGATACAGAACGAGTATTGCTTATATTTGATGATGCAATTGATTATAAAATGATATATGATTACTTGCCTATCGAGTATGATAATATGCTAAGTATAATTATTACATCAAAAAATTCTAATTGGAATGAACTTACACCTCCTATGAAAATTAATCCGTTTGACGAAGAAACAGCGATAGATTTTTTATTAGAAAGAACTCAATTAGAAGATAGAGAATGGGCTAAGATTGTCGGGAATTTACTAGGAAATTTGCCAATAGCACTAGTACAAGCTGCATCATATATTGAATATAACAAAATAGGCTTTAGGGACTATGTAGAACTATATAATAAGTATAAGATGGATGTATTAGAAAGTGGAGAACCAAGTAAAGATTATGAATATACAATAAAATCTGTAGGACAAATTGGACTAGATGCTATATCAAAAGAGAATAATCTTAGCAAGAATTTGATGTATATATTTGCTTTTTTATCTCCAGACAGTCTCCCAAGAAGAATCGTTGAAAACAAGATTACTATCTTAGAAGAAGTGTTAGATACAAATGTAGATATTTTAAATTTAAATAATGCACTTGCTAACTTGAATAAGTATTCATTAATAGAATTATCTAAGTCCAATATATCTATACATTGTTTAATAATAGAATCAATAAAAGCTATTTTAAGAGATACTAATGAAAATAATGAGACTATGTTACTAGCCTTAAAGCTTTTTTGTAACATCTTCCCAAATAATTTTTTAGATGAAGTAAAAATTATAGATAGTTTTAGTCTAATTTCTCATTTTGAAGCTTTAGTGGATAATATAACAATATATGGAGATTGCCTGCAAGAAAAAAGACTTATTGCAGAGCTTTTATATAAAGGAGCAATTGCTTTTAAATTACTTTTGCAAACAGAAAAAGCCATGTCATATGCTCAAAAAGCATATGACATATTTAATCACTATGGTGATAGTGAAAATAATCATTTAAATATGGCTTCAGTACTTCTTGCAGGTATTATGATAGAATTAGGAGAAGATGATAAGGCTCAAGATATTTATCTAGGAACATTGGATAGATTAAGAGCGGATAACGATGAAAGAAATGTTTCTATAATATTAAATAATATTGCGAACTTATTCAAAAAAAGAGGAGATTACTTTCAGGCTATTATATATCTAAAGAAAAGTCTTAAAGAATTAGAAAAGTTCGATGATATGGAAAAATCCAAAATAACAATTTTATGTAATATTTGTGATTTAGAAACTAAAAGTGGGCAATATGAAGAAGCACGATCTCATATTGATGAGGCTATTAGTTTAGCAGAAAAGATCTATACTAAGAAAAGTCTACATTATTCAAAAGCTATAAACAATAAGGCTGTTCTTTTAAGTTCATTGGGAGAACATAATGAAGAATATAATTTATATATGGAAGCAATAAGTATTGATGAATCATTTTATCCTAAATCACACAAAGAATTACTAGTAAAAAAGATTAATCTAGGGATATGTCTACTTAATCTTAACGAGATAGATCAACTGGAAAATTTGATAGATAAGATAGAACCTTTAGTAATTAAGCATTATGGGACAGAAAATAAGCTATATGCAGATACATTAGAATTAAAAGCATATATTGCACTTAAGAGAAAGAGAGAAGATAAGTATATAATAAATATTAACGAAGCCTATCATTTAAGAAAAAAGCTATATGAACCAATGCATCCTATCATCATTGATAGTGAGTTCAATCTTGCAATTGCGCATGAAAAGGTTGGTAATAAAGGTGATGCAATACAGAATTATAAAGAAGCTATTAAGAAATATAAAGATATATATGGGAATAATTCTAAACTTACTATAGAAAAGACTAGAATTGTAATTGACGCACTAATTGATCTTGAAGAATATAGTGATGCTATTAACTTTTGCAAGGAGCTATTGTCTTCTAGTTCAAGTACTTTTGGAGAAAAGAGTATCGAGGTATCATGGTGCTACATGAAAATGGGATACATATATTATAAAAGTTCTAATTATAACAAGGCGCTTGATAAGTTAAACAAAGCTCATACAATTAATAAGAGCAATAAAGGAAGGAATAATGCAATAATTACTGAGAATTTGTTTTTAATCTACAAAACATTGGGGGATAACGGTAATATTATTAAAGCAATGGAATACTTAGGTAAAGCATTCCATGAAAGTCTAGAATTAGATAATGAACATATAGAGTTGAAAATGTTTGTGGAAAATGAATATTACAATTTTACCACGGAATATAGTAACTATACTGGTGAAGTTGTGAGTAGGCTAGATAGAAAGCGAATGAGTCAAGTCTTGAAAGATATAAATTTGATAACCTACAACATAGGAGACACTTTAATTATTGATGCTAGAAAAAATAAATCTTAGCAATGTTTAAAGACTTCTACAATAACTTCAAATATACTACTAATAATATTAAAGTTTTAGTGGATTAAGCCAGTCACGAGTCGTCTCTACCAAATAAGAACTAAGATTTTGATACAATGCAAACCTACTGATTTTAGTAGGTTTCGCTGTTTTTAGAAATTTTTGAGTGGTTAAGAATGAGCTGATAAGAAAACACAGTTAGAACCTTAAAAAATCAAGGTTCTTTTCTTATACCAAAAATCAAGGGTTTTTACTAATGTAATGCAATTTCCTTTGTTTTGAGATATAATTTTATTGTAAAAATATTAATAGACAATTGTTATTTTGAGATCTATGTTAAATAAACATCCAAAACAGAAGAAAAGATAAAGGATTTGAAATAGATATGAAAAAAATAGTCATTGGAATATTAGCTCATGTTGATTCGGGCAAGACAACCTTGTCAGAGGGTATGCTCTATATGAGTGGTAAGATTAGAAAATTAGGAAGAGTAGATAATAAAGATGCATATTTGGATACCTATGAGCTGGAGCGGGCAAGGGGTATCACTATTTTTTCCAAGCAGGCAATATTTGAAACCAATGGGTATCAGATAACCTTGCTGGATACTCCAGGACATGTGGATTTTTCCGCTGAAATGGAGAGGACACTGCAGGTATTAGATTATGCCATACTAGTTATAAATGGTGCAGATGGTGTTCAGGGACACACAAGGACTCTCTGGAGGCTTCTGGAACTGTATGAGATTCCTACTTTTATTTTTGTGAACAAGATGGATCAAAGTGGCACGGATAAGGATAGGTTAATAGAAGAATTGAAAAAGAAACTAAATGACGGATGTGTTGAATTTGAACAGGTAAAGACAGAAGGCTTTTACGATCAGCTGGCCATGTGTGATGAAAGCATGATGGAAACCTTTCTGGAAACAGAACATATTGAAACTGTTCAGATTAGGGAAGCTATTAAGGGTAGAAAGGTATTTCCATGTATTTTCGGGTCAGCTTTAAGATTGGAAGGCATTGAGCAATTGATACAAGTTATTGTTGATTATACTATAATACCTTCTTATCCAGATGAATTTGGGGCTAAGATATTCAAAGTAACCAGGGATGACCAGGGAAATCGCCTTACTCACTTGAAGGTTACCGGTGGAAAGCTAAAGGTAAAGGATGTTCTATCCAATCATGGCTGGGAAGAGAAAATAAATCAGATACGCATATATTCTGGAAATAAATTTGAAGCAATAAGTGAGATAGAAGCGGGCTCTATATGTGCAGTTACAGGGCTAAGTCAGGCCAGACCAGGAGAAGGCCTAGGGGTAGAGGAAGCTTCAAATGCTCCGGTGCTTGAACCTGTATTGTCCTATCAGATGATACTGCCCGAGGGATGCGACCCAAGAGCAATGATTCCTAAACTACGTCAGATTGAAGAGGAGGACCCAGAACTTAATATTGTGTGGGATGAGCAGTTGCAGGAGATTCAGGTTCGTATTATGGGTGAGGTTCAGATCGAAATCCTTCAGAACATGATACAAAGCCGTTTTGATGTTGATGTATCCTTTGATGCAGGAGGAATTGTATATAAGGAAACAATTGCAAATATAGTTGAGGGAGTAGGGCATTTTGAACCCCTTAGGCATTATGCTGAGGTTCACCTTTTATTGGAGCCAGGCGAGATAGGAAGCGGTTTAGTGTTTGAAACTAAATGCAGTGAAGATATACTAGGCAAGAGTTGGCAGAACTTAGTTATACACCATCTTGAAGAAAAAGTTCATAAAGGAGTTTTAACAGGTTCGGAGATTACTGATATGAAAATCACTTTAGTCTCTGGCAGAGCACACAATAAGCATACTGAAGGCGGTGACTTTAGAGAGGCCACCTGGCGTGCAGTACGTCAGGGCTTAATGGAGGCTAAATCTGTTTTGTTGGAGCCTTACTACTCCTTTCAGCTTGAATTGCCTGAGAAAATGTTAGGAAGAGCCATGACTGATGTTGACAAAATTCATGGTACCTGCGAAATAGCTCATTCAGACGGTGAAACCGCAGTTTTAGTTGGAAGTGCCCCAGTTAGTGGTATGAGAAATTATCAAAAAGAAGTGATTGCTTATACCAAAGGTACTGGCAGGCTCTTTTGCAGTTTAAAAGGATATGAGCCCTGTCATAATTCTGAGGATGTCATAGAGCGCATAGCATATGATCCTGAAAGAGACATTGGAAATACGGCTAGTTCTGTATTCTGTGCCCAAGGTTCAGGTTTTATTGTTGAATGGAATAATGTGAAGGATTACATGCATTTAGAAAGTTATTTTGATAAAAAAGAAGAGTTATCCTGCTCAGGAATGCAAAAACAAGCTGCATATACAGAAGAGAGTTTCATTAGCCCTGATGAGATTGATAAGATAATCAATCAAACCTACTATGCCAACCAGGGAAGGAAATCTGCATGGAAAAGTTATAAGCCAGCTAGGGCAGCTTATTACAAACCTGTTACATCAAACTTTGTTTCTAGAGATTATACAAATAAAGAAGAATATCTTCTTGTGGATGGTTATAATATTATCTTTGCATGGCCAGAGTTAAGTGAACTGGCAGAGGATAATATGGATGGTGCCAGAATAAAATTACTTGATATCCTAAGTGATTATAAAGGTTTTCACAATAAAGAAATTGTTGTTGTTTTTGATGCTTACCGTGTTGAGGGTCATCGTGAGGAAATAGTGGACTATCACAATATACATATGGTATTTACTAAAGAGGTAACCGAACAGTTACAAAATATCTATAAAAATCTAATAAAACATATAGATTTTTATAGATATTAAAATTGTCAACAGCCTCCCATGTTCATAAAGAGCATGGAGTGGTGGCAATGGCCATCCAAAATCCCTTGAATTGCTGGAAACCCTTAAAGCTTAGTACACTACAAAGTAATCTGAAAAGATAAGCTTGAATGTTGCGAAAGCAGAAAAAAGTACTAAGATAGCATAAGGTTAAATCCTAAGTGCTTTAAATAATAGGCAATCAGCAGGTAAGATTCTAAGTCCAATGGATATGAATAAACTTCAACGACTATTCCGAAGGGAAGTACACTATAAGTCAATAATGATAGTGGAAGTGGGGGATACCTAGAAATAGGTAATGATATAGTCTACGCTTATGTGAAAGCATAAGAAGTTCATAGGAGAACTGGTAGTATATGACGAATACTATTGAATAAAGTCAAAAATCTATAAATATATATAAATAACTTGTTTAAAAAATGTCTTTGTATTTTATAAGTAATCTAATATTAGAGATAATTTTATCACCTCAAAGTATTTATTACAAAAATTGGTTGTCAATAATGTGATAACTATTTGGTACAATAAGTATGCAAGGAGGTGAGATAATGATAAAGGCCATAAAAATTAGATTACTACCAACAAAAGAGCAAGAAGAATTAATGTTTAAATCTGTTGGTATAGCTAGATTCGCATATAACTGGGGACTTAACAAGTGGAGTGAATTATATAATCAAGGTTCAAAACCATCTAAGTCTACAATTAAGAAAGAATTTAATAATACAGTTAAAAAGCAACCAGAATATAAATGGCTTTATGAAGTAAGCGCTCAGGTTACTGCACAAGCATTTGGTGACTTAGATGATGCTTTTAAGAAATTCTTTAAAAAGGAATCTAACTATCCTAAATTTAAATCTAAGAAAAAATCCAGAAAAAGCTTTTATGTTAGATATGATGCTATTAAATTTGAAGATAATAAGGTGAATTTAGAGAAAATAGGTAAGGTAAATTATAAAACTAATTATAAGATACCTAGTTTATCTAAATATAATAACCCTAGGTGTCATTTTGATGGTAAGTACTGGTACCTAACATTAGGCTTTGAACAAGGTGAAAACCAAATCGAGTTAAATGAGGATTTATCAATAGGAATAGATTTAGGAATTAAAAACTTAGCTTTCGTTAGCTGTTTAGATAAACCAATTAAAAACATTAATAAATCATATGAAGTTAGAAGATTGAATAAAAGACTTAAAAGATTACAAAGACAAGTTTCGAGAAAGTATGAAATGAATAAAAACGGTTCTAATTTTATTAAGACTAATAACATTATTAAACTTGAAAAAGAAATAAAGTTAATATATAGAAGGCTAACAAACATTAGAAACAATCATATTCATCAAACAACGAATAAGATAGTTAAGTTAAAACCTTACAGGGTTGTTATGGAAGATTTAAATATTAAAGGTATGATGAAAAACAAACATTTATCAAAAGCTATTGCAAATCAATGCCTATATGAATTTATACGTCAAATGAAATATAAGTGTAAATTTAACGGTATAGAGTTTATTCAAGCTGATAAATGGTATGCATCATCTAAAACATGTAGTTCATGTGGAGCCACTAAAAAAGATTTAAAGCTTTCAGACAGAACTTATAGCTGCATAGACTGCGGATTAAATATAGACAGAGACTTAAATGCTGCTATTAATCTATCTAAGTATAAATTAGTAAGTTAATCACAAAAAAGATATTACTGATATGTACGATTCGTTGTATCGGAATTTACGCCCTTGGACTATTACATCAAACTAAAGTAGAATATTTTCGGATATTTGAAATAGGGTAGGTTGAATAGGGAATTAAACAGAATTTATAGATTTTTATAGATTTTTGGCAACGGCCCAGACAGCTGACCAATATATTGAAAAATTCGCTCATGACAATAGCAAAAAATACAATATAGTGGTTGCAACCTCAGACGGCTTGCAGCAAGTAATCGTCAGGGGCGAAGGGTGTTTGTTGATGTCCGCCAGAGAACTGAAGGCCGAGGTGGAGAATACAAATAAGAAGATTAGGGAGGAGCAAGAAAAAATTCAGGGAGTAAGCCGGAATTATCTTAGCGATGCATTATCTCAGGAATCGAAAAAGCAAATGGAAAACTTGTTTACAGAATAAGGCTAATTGAAACCCACGGCAAAAATATCGTGGGTTTTTACTAATGTGTTGAATTTTTTATAGGCCTATCAATATAGGTTTATATTTTTAGCTTTTGCAATATTAAAGTGTTATAATTAATTGAACTTTTATGATCTATGTTTTTTTATACAATAGATGTGAAGACAGTAATCTTATTAAAAAGCACAGTAAGAAGACTTGAATTGAGTCTTCAAGAGAATTAATTAATGGAGGATATATTATGAAGATTTCAAAGAAAGATGCATTGATATGGTTTGAATTTTTTTCAATGTTGCCTGAGGAAGAGGAACTGATGACAAAACAACAAGAAATCATTTACTCTACCTTTGCACAAATTGAGGCAGCTATCGATCATAGAAATGATATGTTAATATCGGAAATAAAAGGTTTCAAAACTTTGAAGAATAGAACTTATTTTGTGGGAAATGAGAGTAAATTCCCAAAGGGATGTTGTTCTTGTCTGTTAGGTACTGGTTTAAGTGCAATTAGGAAAACGAACAAATGTAACATAGAGTGTAATTTTTGTTACAATTATGGACAACTAGAAGATGTTCCACCAATTGGAGAAGGTATGTGGGAAATTGGAGGCACAAAATTTTATGAGAAGGATATTGATTTACTTCTTTCCACCTACCAGAAACCTACTGGCATTGCCTACGTTTATTTAGAGCCATTTATGGAAATTGAAAAGTACTATTCTGTAATAAAGAAATTTAGTGATGCTCAAATTCATCAACATCTATATACAAATGGCATTTTAGCGACTGAAGAGACACTAAAAGCATTAGGTGAAGCTGGTCTTAACGAGATACGTTTCAACCTAGGGGCTTCTAAATGTTCAGACAAAGTTATTGAAAATATTAGAATAGCGAAAAAATATATTAAAAATGTAGGTATCGAAACTCCGATGACTCCTGAGTTTTTCGAAGCTTTTTTAAAGAAAAAGCAAGCAATCTTAGAGACAGGGCTAGATTTTATCAATTGTGCAGAATTACATTTAAATGAGAATAACATAAACAATTATTATGGAGAAAATATGTATATTTCTAGACATGGCTATATATCTCCAACTTGGAGTAGGGAGTTAACTCTAAAATTTATGAAAATAGCCGATGAAGAAAAATGGGATTTAGTAATTCATGATTGCTCAAACCATACAAAATTTGCTAGAGGTTTAAATTTAAGTAGCAAAGAGGGTAAGGGGTTCGGAGTTAGTAATTATGCCTGTGAGTTTGCTAGGATTCCATATGAAGTATTTTTACCTATACTACGTGACGATAATTTCAAATTCTTATGTGAAGAAGAATTGCCTGATGGTTATAAACCAGGGGAGATGATGTTTTAGAGGATTTGTCTTTAATATGTAGTAGAATGTAGATATTAGGAAGTAGCGAAGGAATTATTTTTTAAAAGACACATTGAAGTAAATTTCAATGTGTCTTTTTCTATTATTAGATTTACTTGACTCTACGTAACGTTTATTGAAAAGTGAATTTATCAAAGCTTATAATAGATATGGAAATAAGAGTATGGGTTTTAATAAAGGAGTTAAATTAAATTTCATGTGTATTCATCTTATAAGAAATAATATAAATATAACCGAAATAATAAAAATTAATAGGATGTAATAAAGGAGGAAGTATGAGTAAACTATATTTGATTTGTGGAAATACTGCAGCAGGGAAAAGTACATACACTAAAAAGCTAGCAACAGAAAAAAATGCAATAAGTTTTTCAATTGATCAATGGATGCAAACTTTATATGGTGACGATTATAATAGCAAAGTTCATGATATGAAGTGGCTATTAGAAAGATGTGAAAGATGTAAGAACCAAATAAAAGAAGTTGCACAAGGATTATTAAATAGTGGAATTGATGTAATATTTGACTTTACATTTGGAGACTTTGAATCAAGAGAGTTTTATCGGAATTGGGCTAAGTCATTAGGTATAGAGGTGTCACTTCATTTTTTAGATATTCCTGTAGATGAAAGAAAAAGGAGATTAAGAAAAAGAAATAAAGAAAAAGGAGAAACTTTCTCTTTTGAAGTTACAGAGGAAATGTTTGACTATGTAGAAGGCTTGTTTAAGCCTCCAACTGATAAAGAATTAGAAAATGGAACTGTTATAAGATATGAAAAGGAGAAAAATACTTTATAAAGGGTTTAGTGTATAGCTTTATTAATATTGACTTTAATTTTATTAGAAAATTATATTAAACGGGTAAAAGGATTCTAATTATTTTATAGCTAGAATTCTTTTGTTTTTATAATCAAAAGGTAAAAAAAAATAAGAAAACTCTACGATACGTTTATTGAATAAAAGATATACATAGTTTAAATTAAAAATAAGAGGTGACACTACATGGACTGTAAGAAAATTGGTGAATTAATATATAAATTAAGAAAAGCAAAAAATTTAACTCAAAAGCAAGTAGCTGATGAAATGAATATAAGTGATAAAACAATAAGTAAATGGGAGCGAGGTCAAGGGTGTCCAGATGTTTCTTTACTTCTAGAGTTATCAGAAATATTAGAAGTAAGTATAGAGAGAATATTATCAGGAGAAATAAATACAAATGATTTGGTAGGAGGAAATATGAAAAAAATAAAATTTTATGTATGTCCTAAATGCAATAATTTAATGACAGCTACAGGAGAGGCAAGTGTTTCTTGTTGTGGTAAGAAGTTAGAGCCTCTAATTCCAGAAAAGTTTAATGATCAACATATGCTTGATATAAAGCCTATAGAAGAGGAATTGTTTGTAACATCAAAGCATGATATGAAAAAAGAACATTACATTTCTTTTATAGCTTATGTTAGAGGGGATACGGTTATTATTTCAAAACAATATCCTGAATGGAATTTAGAATTTACATTTAATAAACAAAAACATGGAAAACTTTATTTTTATTGTACAGAGGATGGATTGTTTTATCAAATGTTATAAAAATAATGATTTAAGTCATAGCTAGTGAAAGAAGTTACCTTCAATGGTAGACCTAGTGCGAATTAAAGTAGCACAAATATAATAGGTGAAGCATTTTTAAAAGTCCCATTTTAATAAATTAAAATGTTGATTTTGATTTAGAAGATAGAGAACTAAAAACACAAAGGTTTCTAGTTATATCTAATAGTAGATTTTACCCACTGTATTTCACCTCCACCAATTAATAACCTCACCATTTTGGTAAGGTTATTTTACGTTTATAAACTCTTTATAAAGTTTTTAGCTTTTCAGCTAGCAATTCTTCAGAATATCTTCCATTATTATCAGAAAGTAAAAAGCTTAGCAAGAAAGGAATAAATGATATTGAATATAAATATATTGATACTGTAGGTCTTAGTAAGTTTAAAAAGTCATACATATAAACTTTCAAAAGGTATGTAGCAAAGAGCTGCAATTGTTATAGATTTAGTAGTTGATTCCGAAGTTATATTCATCGATGAACCATTTACAGCATTAGAACTTTAATTAGAATGAAGATACAAGATGAAATATCTGTTATTTGTAAAGAATAGAAAAACAAAGTATTTTATTTGGAGGATAAAAGAATGCATATGGGAGATGCTTTAGTATCACCAGCTGTAGGTGTGGGAATGATGATTGCTACAGCTGGAGTTACTACTTATTCAGTAAAAAAATTAAAATATGATGAGAATATTGAAGAAAAAATTCCTCTTATGGGGGTTATGGGTGCATTTGTATTTGCTGCACAAATGATTAATATTACAATACCTGGGACAGGCTCAAGTGGACATATTGCAGGTGGAATATTATTATCAGCTATATTAGGTCCCTATGCAGCATTTTTGACAATGACATCAATACTAGTAATTCAAGCTTTACTCTTTGGAGACGGGGGGCTTTTAGCCTTAGGTTGTAACATTATAAATATGGGATTCTTTTCTTGTATAATAGGCTACAAGCTAATATATAGTAAGGTTGTAAGTAAAGGATATTCTAAAAAGAGAATATTTACAGGATCTGTACTCGCAGCAACTGTAGCATTGCAACTTGGTTCACTTGGGGTAGTTTTACAAACTTTATCATCAGGTATAACAGAGTTACCATTTTCAACTTTTGTAAGCTTTATGCAACCAATTCATTTAGTAATAGGAATTGGTGAAGGGATAATTACTGCTGTGATATTAGATTTTCTTTGGCAAAAGAGACCAGACCTTTTAGAAAGGGTTGGTGAAAAGGAGAAGATAAAAATTTCTAATAAAAAAGTTGTAAATGTATTGTTAGTATCATCTTTAGTACTTGGGGGATTCCTTTCATGGGCTGCATCATCAAATCCAGATGGGCTTGAATGGTCTATGTTAAAGACTTCAGGAATTGAAGAATTAGAAACAAAAGGAGAAGTATATGATGTAATTTCAAATATTCAAGAAAAAACAGCAATATTAATGGATTACAATTTCAAAATAGATAAACCCTCTGAAATTTTAGAAAAACTAGGTACTTCAGTATCTGGTATAACTGGAGTTACATTAACCATAGGAGTATTCTTAGGTATAGGAAGCTTAGTTGAAAGACGAAAGAAGTTGAAAATAAGGATTGAATGATATGGTGGATATAAATAATAAGCTTTATAAAATCAGACTTATAGATGATTTAGGTACACAGGAAAGTGTAATACATAGAATAAATCCAATAATTAAGCTCATAACTACATTTTTGTATATAATAAAGGTTCTGTAATTAAAAGATTTTGTATTATTGGACATGGCTGTAATAATGGCATGTCCAATAATATTATTTATTATAGGAAAAATCCCTGTAAAATTAATATTTGGAAGATTAATTCTGATATTGCCAGTAATAATAGGGGTTATAGGGGTAAATTTGATTATAGATTTCTCATATAATCAAATGATTTTATCATTACTATTATTTTTCAAGTGTGTATTTTCAGTTGTTATAACATTACTTTTTATAACAACTACAGGTATGAATAACATCACAAGAACACTGAGAAGATTAAAAGTGCCAAAGATACTTGTGATTCAAATATCTATGCTTTATAGGTACATAGTATTAATGATGGAAGAGGCGTATAAGATAAAATGTGCATACGAACTTAGAACATTAGATAAAAAATCAATGGATATTAAAAACTTTGGACAGATAATGGCTCATATGCTTTTAAGAAGTATAGCAAGAGCAGAAGATATATATAAGGCTATGAAGCTTAGAGGTTTTGAAGGTGAATATTACACTAATACAGAAGAAAAATTAAAAGTTGCAGATTATATGTACTTAGGTATATTTATAGGTATTTTTTCTTGTACAATTCATTTCTAGAGAGGGGAGAGTATCATAGGTAATTCACATATTTGTGTAGATAAAGTTACATATAAATATCCAGATGACTTTAAAGCTATAGATGAGATATCATTTTCTGTTAATGTGGGAGAAAAAATTGGAATTATTGGAGTAAATGGTGCTGGTAAATCTACAATTCTACAACTTCTAACTGGCTTATTTACTGCAACAGAAGGAAAGATATTCATAGATAATATAGAATTTACAAAAAAAACATTAAGGGATATAAGGAAGAAGATAGGTTTTATATTCCAAGACTCAGATAATCAACTATTCATGAATACTGTGTATGAAGATATAGCTTTCGGACTTAGAAGTGGAGGATTAGAAGAATACATTGTAAAAGAAAAGGTAGAAGATATAATAAAGCAAATGAACATTGAACACTTAACTGATAAATCCATATACAAATTGTCTGGTGGACAAAAGCGAATGGTAGCTATAGCTGGAATTCTTGTTATGAATCCTAGGATATTACTTATGGATGAGCCAACTGCAGCGTTAGATCCAAAGTCAAGGAGAATACTTATAAATACATTAAAAGAATTACCACAAACTAATATAATAGCTACTCATGACTTAGATATGATAATGGATTTATGTAGTAGAGTTATTATTCTAAACAATGGTAAAGTAGTGGCTGATGGAATTGTAGATAACCTGCTTAGGGATAAAGAATTAATGGAAAAGTGTAATTTAGAATTACCACTTTCTTTGCAAAATAAAATCTAGAGAATTTTAATTTTTGTATTTGTAACAAAGATTTTAGACGTTCATAAAATGGTAAGATAGAGTTTATTTTGGAGGATAATATTGAAGGTAAACAATATTAAAGAAATGGCACTTTTTGAACATCGTTTTTGGCTTCAAATTTTAGGAGATCATTCTAGGTTTATTCTAAATGCGCTTTCACCAAAGGAGACGACGAATATTCAAAAGGCTAATGAATTTATTAATTTATTTGATAATTTATTGCAAAAGTCCCGTAAACAGCTTTCTTTGGAAGAGGTTACAGATTTAAATCATGAAGCATATGATGCTGCAATGAAACTTAGGGAATTTAAATTATCTATTCTTACTAAACAGATTTCAGGCAAAATTAATTTTGATCTTCCTCCTACATTTGTAAATCATATGCTAAATGAGTTAGATAGCTACATTTGCATTTTAAAAGGATTAATGGCGGGTAAAACCTCTTTACAAAGAGATATGCAACTTCACTTGTTATGGCTTTTAGATGGAGCAGGACACGCTAGAGCCATATCAGCTAGATTAGATGATACAGAGAAAGAATTGATTAATAAAAGCAATATATATGAAAAAGTATTTACGAACCTTTACTTAAAGTCAATAGAGTTTAACGGGTATAGGAGAACCGGTCTTTGTGACTTCCCAGCACTAAGAAAGCTTAATGAAGATGCTGATGAGAAAATGACATTATTTAAGAAGTTCTTAAAGGAATTAGAAGAAGGAGTAACTGAAAAGAAAGTACTTAGTTCTCTTTCTCCTTTAGTACCAGACCATATGTTTAGGGAAGAATGTTATTACCTGACGAAGCTTTCAATGGTTGCTAATATAAATAAACCTGGCTGTAATCCAGGGAAACCAAGAGTTGAAGTATAAAATTAATAACCTCACCAGTTTGGTGAGGTTATTTTACATAATTTTAGAAAGTATTGTTCTTAAAATCTTTATTCGTGGTGACACTCATGACCATGGGCATGGCAATTATCACTAGAATCTATAAGAGATCCTTCTAGCCATTTTAAAGCTACTGTCTTTACATCCCCAGAGCAACCACGTAATACTTCTATTCCTGAGTTGTTAAGGGCATTTACAGCACCTTCACCCATATTACCTGCAAGCATAACTTTAACACCCTTATCAGAAAGAACGGATGCAATATTTGACTTGCAACCACAACCTGATGGTGATGGAACAGTATCAGAAGATAGTATTTCTTTATTTTGTGTGTCAACTGTGAAAACAGTGAAGTATTCACAGTGTCCAAAGTGATCATCAATTTGGTTATTACGAGATGGTAGTGCAATTTTCATAATATAAACCTCCAGTAAGATATATTAAAGTAGTGTAGATTATAGGAATCATCGCTATAAACTCTTTATATGTCATAAAGAATACACATCAAAATAGTTAATTTTACTTCTCACTTATTAAATGTATCCCTTCTTTATAATAATTATACTGCCTTTTCTATGTATCTATTTAATTGAAGTTTTAGATAGGTAAAAAAATATAAGTATGTGATAAATCTAGCAATAAAAGATTTTACTGATTATTCATTTAAATGAATTTAGAGATCGAGTATAATTTTAATATAGAAAAACATTTTATAGACAAAATTGTATTAAATAGGAGAAAGATAAAGTGATATTTGACAGTATAGATGTTAAAGAGAATATGCAAGTTGATTTAGAAGGAGCTATTTACGAAGAAATAAAGAGTACAGAGTTTTTAGTTAACAATAAGCTAATTGTAAACTATGAAGATGGGAATTTATTAAATGAACTTAAAAAGTGTTTAAGTGAATGTGAAAGATTCTATTTTAGTGTAGCTTTTATTAATTTTAGTGGACTTCAGCTGTTATTAGATTCTTTTAAGGAGCTTGAAGAAAGAGGTGTTCATGGAAAGATAGTAACATCAACCTACCTCAACTTTACTGAACCAAAAGCTCTAGAAAGAATAAAAAGGTTCACAAATATAGATTTAAAGGTTTTTATAGCTAATAAAAATAAGGGGTTTCATACTAAGGCTTATATTTTTGAAAATAAGGAAGATTATAAGATCATTATAGGGTCTTCTAATATAACTCAAAGTGCATTAAAAAGTAATGTTGAATGGAATGTTAAGGTTATTTCTAAAAAGGATGATAGCTTTACCCGTGAGGTTTTAGAGGAGTATTTAAGCCTATGGGAAACTACCACCATTGTAAATGACGATTTTCTTGATAGTTATAGTACTTTCATAAAAGAGCTTAAAAAAATAAATAAAGCTAGCACTTTAGAGTTTAGTGATTATGAACTTATATCCCCTAACGATATGCAAAAAAGAGCAATGGATAATTTAAATAGATTAAGAGCATCAGGAGAGAGTAAGGCATTAGTTATTGCTGCAACTGGTACTGGGAAAACCTATATGTCAGCTTTTGATGTTATAAATTACAATCCTAAAAAGATGCTATTTATAGTTCATAGAGAGGAAATTTTAAGAACAGCAGAGAGAACTTTTAGAAAGCTTGTGAAAAATAAAAATAAAACAACGGGATTATTAACAGGTTCAAGTAAAGATTTTAGTTCGGATTATTTATTTTCTACTATACAATCAATGAATAATAGTTTAGAAAGTTTTTCGAGAGAAGAGTTTGATTATATTATTATAGATGAGGCACATCATGCTGCAAGTTCTTCCTATGAAAAAGTAATTAGCTATTTTAAACCAAAGTTTTTACTAGGTATGACGGCTACTCCAGAAAGGTGTGATGGAGGAGATATATTCGATATATTTGGTAACAATGTGGCTCTAGAAGTGAGACTTAGAGAAGCTTTAGGATTAGAATTAGTTATTCCTTTTCATTACTTTGGAATAACTGACATTGAAGGAATTGACTTAAGTGATGTAAAGATAAATGACGTAGATGAGATAGTTAAAAGACTTAAGGTTAATGAAAGAGTTGATTTTATAGTAGAGAAAATGAACTTCTATGGTCATGATGGAGAGAAGCTTAAGTGTGTAGGTTTCTGTGCGAGTATTGAGCATGCTCAGTATATGGCAGAGGAATTTAACAAAAGAGGGATTTGGAGTGTATGTTTAACAGGCGCTAACTCTGCTGATGAAAGAGAGCATTTTATAAAGAAGCTAGAGTCAGATGAAGATGATCTAGATGTTATATTTACAGTAGATATTTTTAATGAAGGTGTGGATATACCATCTATTAATCAAGTTCTTATGCTTAGGCCAACTAGTTCACCTATAATTTTTATACAGCAACTTGGTAGAGGGCTTAGAAAGTATAAGGATAAAACTTTTCTTACTGTATTAGACTTTATAGGTAATCATAAGAAGGCATTTTTAATAGCAATAGCTTTAAATGGTGCAAGATTCTATGACAAGGACAGCTTAAAGATAGCTGTGGCAACTGGGTTTGGAAATATACCAGGATGCACTAATATTCAAATGGATAGAATTATTCAAGAGAGGATACTCGATCAGTTAAATGAAGAAAATTTTAATTCTATGAGATATTTAAAGGAAGAATACCTTGAGTTTAAGAAAATGAATGGGGGCAAGGTTCCATATCTGCTTATGGACTACATAAAATATGATGGAGCTCCAAATCCTTTAAAGTTCCTAAATAAGGAAAAGACGTATACTAATTTTGTTGCTAAAGTTGAAAGTGATAATGAGTTAAAGTCTCTATTAGATGATGAAGTTTTCTTTAAAATTCTAAAGGAGTTAACAGATAGATTGCCAATAAAAAGACCATATGAATTTAGTATAATAAAATATCTTTTAAAGCATGAAACTATAGATATTAATCAAGGTAAAATTGAAGTATTAAAGTATATTGATAGCTGCGATGAAGAAAGTATTCTTCATGCATTCCAATGTCTAAATCAAAATTACTATGATTCATCTCAAGTGAGAAATAATATTAAATGCTTTAATTTGAATGAAGGCATTTTAAGTTGTACTTCAGATTTTAAGAATGTTATTAATAATATAAATTATAGAAGATATGTTGAAGATATTGTAAATTATGCTCTTATAAGATATGAAAAGGAATTTGGAAGTAAAAACTTTGGAGTTCCATTCTTTAAGTTATATGAACAGTATCAAATGGTAGATGCTGCATTACTTTCAAATTATACTAAAATTCACAGTTCTTTTAGAGGAAGTGGACTTATAACAAATGGAAATGAATATTTTATTTTTGTAGATTTACATAAGGAAGAGGGAATTAAAGAGAGTATAAATTATAAGGATAAATTTATAGATAAAAAATACTTTCAATGGCAAAGTCCAAATAATACTGCTCAAAGTTCTGAAAGAGGTAAGAATATTATCTATAATAAAGAGAGAAATATTAATTTACACATATTAGTAAGAAAGTATAAAGAAATTGATGGAGTAGTAGAACCCTATATTTATATAGGCAAAGGTGATGTTGATAGCTTTGAAGGGGAAAAGCCTATAACTGTTTTAATGAAGCTTGAAAATGAAATGCCAACAGGCATATATACAGAGTTTACAAAAAAGGTATAGCAAGTTTTGCTATACCTTTTCTGCTACTAACTGCTTAACTGCAGGAATATCTGCTGGGGCCCATTTTAGTGAAAGTAAATTTTCTCTATGTAACCATATTAGTTTTGAGTGTTCCTTTGCGACAGGTGTACCAGAGATTAATTTACACTTAACAGTAATTAAGTTCACTACAAAGTTATCATATTCATGAGTATTATCATTAAAAATATCAAGAAATTCTATATCACAAGCGAGCTCTTCTTTAATTTCTCTTTCTATAGCTTGCTTTAATGATTCCTTATCTTCTATTTTTCCACCAGGAAATTCCCAGCTGTTCGGAATGGACATTTTAGGAGAACGAAGAGCACATAGTATTTCGTTATTTTCATTTTCAATAATTGCACCAACGACTTTTATTAATTTCTTCATAACTATACACCTCTAGATAAGTTTAGCATAAAAGCATAGTAGCATAAAGGACAGAAGTAAGTTTTACAGTATTACATTGGGAGTCAATATAGTTAATATGTATTATTTATTTAAATCACGACGAAAATGTTGGAGTTTTTACTTTGACTTAATGTTTTAAGATTTGTTAAACTATATGTATATATCTTAAAATATAGATAAGGTTTAATAGGGGAATATATGTAGATAAAAATAGAAGGTAAAATAAACATCGGGAGGGGTTATATAGATGAGATTAAGACCTTGTATAGATATACATTCAGGACGTGTAAAGCAAATAGTTGGGGGGAGTTTATCAGATAAAGGAGAAGGGCTAATAGAGAATTTTATATCTGATAAGGAACCATCATATTATGGTGAGATGTTCCAAAAGGATAATCTTACTGCTGGACATGTAATTATGTTAGGGCCTGGGAATACTGAGGCAGCTCTTGAAGCTTTAAAGTCTTATCCAAGTGGTCTTCAAGTAGGAGGAGGCATAAATTCAGATAATGCTAAGTTTTATTTAGATAACGGAGCAAGTCACGTTATAATTACCTCATTTGTATTTAAAGATGGGGAAATAAACTGGGAAAACTTAAATAAAGTAGTAGAGGTTATCGGAAAAGAAAAGCTTGTTCTAGACTTAAGCTGTAGAAAAAAAGACGGAAAGTATTATGTAGTAACTGATAGATGGCAAAAGTACACTAACTTTGAGTTAAACAAGGATAATATAGCTAAGCTCGAAGGCTATTGTGATGAGTTTTTAGTGCACGCTGTTGATGTTGAAGGACAGTGCAGAGGAATACAAGAAGACTTAGTTGAATTATTAGGTGAGTGGGTTACAATACCAACTACATATGCCGGTGGAGTGCATACTTTTGAAGATATAGAAACTATAAAAAGATTAGGTCAAAATAAAATTGATGTAACAATAGGAAGTGCCCTTGATATTTTTGGAGGGAATTTATCCTATAGTGAAGTTGTAGAATACTTTGAAAAGCTTAATAAATAATATAAATTAAATGCACACTCCTAAACTTTTAAAAGTTAGGTGTGTGCATCTTTTATAAATAATATATTTCAATTAAAGGCAGTGTAGATATAATCTATTTTTTATTAGACTTATTTTTGCAATTACAATTATCTTCATCAGTTAGTTCCTTGGAGAATTCTGTTGTGAAATTCTCATTATATCTCCTAAGATTTATACTTCTATTAGAGGTGTTCTTCACTTTTGAATTAGCGAAAAATCTAATAGCTCCATAGGCTAGTGAATATACTGCTATCATTATGATTCCAGCTACAAGTCCGGATCCTTGCCCTGAGATAAAAGGCATGCTCGCGATAATAATAACCATACTTATCAAGGCGAACCAAGAGGTGTATGGGAATCCAGGCATCTGACATTTTCCTTCTGGGGGACAACCATTCATTTTACGGAATCGAATATGTATAGCTAAAATTACTATATATGTAAAGAGTAGAGCAAAACCACCTGAACTTATGAGAAATAAATACATTCTAGGGAATAAAAGACCTAACCAAAATGCTAATAACATTGAAAAGCCAGAAAAGAGTATTCCGCGATAAGGGACATCTTTCTTATCTTTTAGCCATGCTGGAGCCTGACCTTCATCAGCAAGAGATCTCATCATTCTTCCAATTCCAAACATAGCTGCTAGGGAAGCTGATAGTATAGCTGTAATAAGTACAAAATTCATTACACTACTGGCCCAACCCATTCCCCATCTATTAAGAGTAGCTACCAAAGGACTCATATTTTCATTAAGCATAGATGTTGGAGTTAGTGGAAGTAGTACAAGTATAGATAATATGTATAAGCTTACCAGAGCAAAAACAGTGTTTCTAATTGCTTTAGGGATAGTTTTTCTAGGCTGGGCTGTTTCTGAGGCAGCTAATCCAATTATTTCAAAGCCAGCATAGGCAAACATAACTATAAGCATACTGCCTGCAATCCCTTTTATTCCTCCTGGTGCAAAGGGCTCCCTAGTTAACTCTCCAATGCCAATCGGTGTTGTTTTATTAATTATTCCCAGAATTAGTAGTATAGAAATAACAATAAAGGAGACTATTGCGATTAACTTTACTGCTGCAAGGCTACTTTCTAGCTTGCTTAACTTAGTTGCTCCTAAAAGATTAAGTAAAGTAACAGCAATGATTATTAAGCTTCCTAGCAAGGAGATAGGTATATTAGGAATCCAATTACGTAGCAATATTGATACAGCAGTAGCTTCACTAGACATAGATAAAACCATTCCAGTCCAATATACCCAACCTACAACAAACCCAATTCCTGGACCAAAGATTTGTGCCGCAAAGGTATGAAAAGAACCTGAATGGGGATTTGCTACAGTTATTTCGGATAAAGCATAAAGTATAAAATAAACTAATATTCCTCCAAGTACATAAGCTATAAGAATAGAGGGTCCAGCGGCATTAATAGCTACAGAGGAACCTAAAAAAAATGAACCACCTATAACGGTGCCTAGTGCCATCATTGTAAGATGTCCTGCGGACAAGCCTTGTTGTTTTTTGTCCATAATATTATCCTCCCAAATCAAACCAGTGTGTTGCGATTAGTAATATTATTCCTAAATTTTATAAATGTATTCTTAAGAAAGTGTTGATTAAAAGAGAAAAAAGAAGTAGTAAAATATTAATTTAAAATATATTGAAGTTTATTTGTTGATTTTTTAGAAAATTATGAATAATATTGTATTATTTAGGAATAAGGTGTTGATTTATTGCACTTTATTTAATTATAATGATTGTATACTATAAAACACATGAATGTTAATGAACCCACCTGGGGTGTTTTAGAAAGAATAAATAAAAGGAGTAGTATCCTTAGTATTAATTTTTTAGTAGACAAATACACTACTTTAACTATAGAAGATTCCTTTGAACTAATTAAATATTTAAAGATTGTGATAGTATTCTAAGATAGAGTTGGTAGTTGATTTTGTTCTTAAGGAGGTATGCAGTAATATGTTGCAAAATATACAGGAACAAGAAGCAAGTTATATTTTAGAATCAAAAAAGAGATGTAGAGATTTAGGAATGGATCCTGATAAGCCGTTAATGCCTCAAAATATTATGTCGGATTTAGAGCTTGCAAGGAAAAAAGAAGATTATAAAGAGATTTTAGAGGTTGTAAACTATTTTGGTAAGAAAATAATTAAATCACTAGAGGGTACCCCTATACTAGTAGGTATTTCAGATGAAAGTGGATATGTGCTAGATACCTTTGGAGATGAAACTATAAGGTCAACAGTTGCAGAAATGGGAATTAAACCTGGTGTTCAATTTATTGAGGAGCATGTAGGTACAAATGTGGTTAGTTTAACAGTTAAGCAAAACCACCCGGTACAGTTAATAGGAGCTAATCATTATCATACACATTTACATAACACTGCTTGCTATGGGGTGCCATTCCATTATTCAGATGATAATAATCTTTTAGGCACTATATGTATAATGACTGCAGTGATACTTCACAATCCTTTTTTCCTAATGACATTAACTACAGTAGTCGATGCAATAGAGCGTGAACTATTACTTAGAAGACAAAATCGTAAAATTAATAAACAACAGGAATTGTTATATATATCTGAAAAAAAGCAAAGAGAACTGCTTGAAAAAGATCTTATTATGAAAGATGAGTTTATAACACTTATTACACATGAGTTCAAAACACCAATAAATGTTATTTATTCTGCTATTCAATTAATTGAACATTTATATATGGATAATATTCCTGAGTCTGTTAAAAATCTTATAGCAAGCATTAAGAGGAATGCATTTAGGCAATTGCGTCTCGTTAATAATTTGCTTGATATTACAAGGCTAAATTCAAAGCAGTTTAAATTAAATTTAAAAAATATAGATATTGTATTTTTAACAAAGTCAATTACAGAATCAGTAAATATTTATGCAGACCAGAAGAAAATCAACTTATGCTTTAAATCTAATATTGATAATAGAAATACTATAGTAGATGATGAAAAATATGAACGTATAATTTTAAATCTTTTATCAAATGCTATTAAATTTACACCTGAGGGTGGCGTTATAACAGTTGAGCTTAAGGAAAATGCTATGGACAATACAATAGCTATTTCTGTAATTGATACTGGGATAGGAATCCCAAGAGAAAAACATGAGAAAATCTTTCAACGATTCGGACAAGTTGAAAGTAAGCTTTCTAGACAAGCTGAAGGTAGTGGTATTGGTTTAGCTCTTGTAAAAATGCTAGTGACCATTATGGGAGGGAAAATACAAGTGTACAGTGAATTAGGCACTGGTAGCACATTTACTATAGTACTTCCAATAAAGGAAGGTAAGATAGAAGAAGAAAATAAGATTTGCTTAGATTCTGATAATAGACTTATAAATGCTGTTAATGTTGAGTTTTCTGATATTTATTTTTAAGAATATATTAATATTGAAAAATCCAGGATAATACGAGTCGGAATGTATATCCTGGATTTTTTATATATAATAATTAAAGCTAAGTTTAGAAATAATACTATTATATAAAAGCTTATAACAAGGAGAGTTTAAGATGAAAAATATTTTAGGTTATTATCTAATGCCCCATCCACCAATCATAATTCCTGATATAGGAAAAGGAGAAGAAAAAAAGATACAGAAAACCATAGATGCCTGTGAAAAGGTAGGAGAAGAGATAAAAGCTCTTAAGCCAGAGACAATAGTAGTTATAACTCCCCATGCAACTATGTTCTCAGATGCAATAGCAATTTCCAATGAAGATAGAATTACTGGAGACTTAAGTCAATTCGGATGCAGTAATATTAAGATGGATATTGCTATAGATAGAGAGTTTAATGAAAGACTTAACCTTGCTTGCCATCTAGAGGGAATACCAGCGGCTACTGTAAATGCAGATTTGTTAAGTAATTATAATTACGAATTTAAGTTAGACCATGGGACAATGGTTCCCTTATATTTCATAAATAAGTATTACAGAGACTATAAGTTAGTTCATATTACATACTCAATACTTGGAAATATGTCATTATATAAGTTTGGAATTGAGATACAAAATGTAGCTAAGGAATTAGGTAGAAATATAGTAATAATAGCAAGTGGAGATCTTTCACATGCCCTTAAGGAAGAAGGAGCATATAAATATTCACCATATGGAGAAAAGTTTGATAATGAGTTTTTAGATAGCCTTGAAAAAGGTAATATAGATTCATTATTTAGTATGGATAATACTATGATTGAAGAGGCAGCACAATGTGGGCTTAATTCTGTAAATATACTTCTTGGTACATTAGAGGGTAATAATTTTAAAGGTGAGCTATTATCCTATGAAGGACCTTTTGGAGTTGGATATGGAGTTATGAAGTTAAATAGAGAAGAGAAAGAAAGTAGTGCTTTAGATTTTCTTATAAAAGCTAGGGAAGAGAAATTAAAAAAGAAGCTAAGTGAAGGGAATCCATATACTAGACTTGCTAGGGAAAGTCTAAATTATTATTTTACTAATGGTAGTAGGATGGATGATACATCAAACTTACCTAGTGAACTTTTAAGTCAGAAACATGGAGTTTTTGTATCCTTAAAGAAGTTTGGAGCTCTAAGAGGATGTATAGGGACAATTTCACCAGTTACTGATTCTGTTGCTGAAGAAATAATAAGAAATTCTATAGAAGCTGCCCTAGAAGATCCAAGGTTCTCTCCTGTAAATGAATTTGAACTAGATGATATAGATATATCTGTAGACGTACTTATGGATGCAGTGCCAGCAAGTATAGAGGAGTTAGATCCGAAAAAGTATGGAGTTATAGTAACTAGAGGATATAAAAGAGGACTACTATTACCTGATTTAGAGGGTGTAGATAGTGTCGAAGAACAATTAAGTATAGCTTGTAGTAAGGCTGGGATAAATAACAATGAAGATTATGAGATAGAAAAGTTTGAAGTTATAAGATATAAAGAAGGTGAATAGTGGATGGACACAAAAGTTTTATTCTATGAGAAAAAAGAAGAAAGAAATAGATGCGGAGTATGTCCACATAACTGTTTGATAGATGAAGGAAAGTTCGGAGTATGCAAAGTTCGCACAGTTAAGGATGGAGAACTTATAGCAATAAACTATGGAGAGGTATCATCCTCTGGAGTTGATCCTATAGAAAAGAAACCTTTATACCATTACAAGCCTTCGAAAAACATATTGTCTATTGGAAGTTTTGGCTGTAATATGACCTGTAGTTTTTGTCAAAACTATGAGATATCTCAAAATAGGCCATCAACACAGTTTGTTAGTGCAGAGGACTTAATAAGAATTATACCTACAATAGAAAATAATGTTGGGGTTGCTTTTACATATAATGAGCCGATGATGTGGTATGAATATATGTGCGATGCCTCTAAGAAAATCAAGGAGGATAATGAGGATACAAGTGTAGTAGTAGTATCTAATGGTTATATAAATGAAGAGCCTCTAAGGAAGCTTTTACCCTACGTTGATGCTATGAATATTGATTTAAAGGGATATACTAATAAGTACTATAACAAGGTATGTGGTGCGAATTTGAATCCTGTACTTGAAACTATCAGAAGATGTAATGATCATTGTCATGTTGAGATAACAACATTACTTGTAAGTGATGAAAATGATTCCTTAGAGGAAGCTAAGGAAATAGCTCAATTTATAGCAAGCGTTAATGAAAATATACCTCTACATTTAAGTAGGTATTTTCCTAGGTACAAAATGGAGAATGAGGCAACAAAGATAGAGAGAATAACTGAAGCTCAAAATGAAGCTAAAAAGTATTTAAAGCATGTGTATATAGGTAATGTAGGTGGCGTTGATAACAATACCTACTGTAGTAAGTGTGGAGCACTTCTTATTAATAGAAATGGTTATAGTACAAAAGTTCATATTAGTGAAGGAAGATGTAATGAATGTAAAGAAAAGATAAACATTATAATATGATAATTTTTTAGGTTGTAATTTTAAATACAAAAATAATTTATAAGAGGTGAGATAAATGGGAACAAAATATAAAAACACTAAGAAGAAAATGGCATCTTTAGGTCTCATGAAAGGCGAAAATGGAGATTATACTTATATAGACCCTAGCGAAAAAGCTTCAAAATATAAACCGATAAAAAATAAATAATAGTTATATATGTATCTTTTAAAGATAGTCTTTTGTCTTGATAAGCTAAGCCCTCGACAGTGATGTTGAGGGTATTTTCATATTCGATTTTCAAAATAAAAGAGAAATGTAAATTAATAAAAAAGTTAATGGGAATATTTAGTTAAAGATAGAAGAAAATATATTGACAAAAAAGCCTTCAAGATGTAATGTTAAGTGGTGTAAATTTACGGAATAAAAAAAGGTAATTTTATGTATAAAGTTTAATAAAAATGTCTGATTAAATTACGCAAGTTCAGAGGCAAATTCGAGGTGTGGTTTATGTAAAATTTGGCACATTGAAAAGGCAGAAATACAGCTAGAAATGATAAAAGTATAGATAATAAATTAAGAGTTATAATAAAATGTATACATCTGTTCATTATACTAGTTGAAGGTTTTTAAAAGAATATAATGCTTATAATATTTTTCATAAGATAATACGGAGGAATAATTAATGCTTAAAAAGTTTTTGGATGTCTTAATAGGAGAACCCTTGGCAAATGAGCAAGGTAGTCACGAAAAGTATAATATTCCTTTTGGACTAGCGATTATGGCCAGCGATGCAATATCATCTGTGGCTTACGGAGCTCAGGAAATTCTTTTTGTACTTATAGTTTTAGGGGCATCAGCTTATAAATGGTTAACTTGGACTTCATTTATGATTATTGGATTATTGTTCATACTAACAGTTTCCTATATTCAAATTATAAAAGCTTATCCTCAAGGAGGAGGAGCTTATAAGGTAGCTAAGGAAAACCTAGGTACTAAGGCAGGTTTATCCGCTGGTGCAGGATTAATAATTAGTTACATACTTACTGTTGCAGTTAGTGCAAGTGCTGGTGCGGATGCTATTGTTTCTGCATTTAGCGGATTAGCAGAGTATAAGGTTATTTTCGTTGTAGTTATAATTATAGTTTTGACTATTTTAAATTTAAGAGGGATAAGTGAGTCCTCAAAGATTTTTGCTATTCCTACTTACATTTTTATTTTTAGTATGATTTTTATGATTCTTTATGGATTATTTAAGTATTTTGTACTTAATATCCATCCAGAACCGATGTATTCTATTCCTACAAAGGCAACTGAAAGTCTATCGATATTTATTATATTAAGGGCTTTCTCATCAGGATGTTCTGCCTTAACAGGTGTAGAAGCTGTTAGTAATTCAGTACCGAATTTCCAGGAGCCTAGCCAAAAGAATGCTAAAATTGTTATGCTATTATTAGCAGGTTTAATATTCTTCATATTTGGTGGAACTTCAGTACTCGCTATATTCTATACAGCAGTTCCAATTGTAAATGGACCTACAGTTGTATCGCAAATAGCATTTGGTATTTTCAATAATGGAATAATGTACTATGTAATTCAGTTTAGTACAGCTGTAATTTTACTTATGGCATGTAATACAGCATATACAGGGTTCCCAATGCTTATGTACGTAGTTGGAAAGGATGGTTTTGTTCCTAGACAATTTACTACTAGAGGAAAGAGACTTAGTTTTTCCTTTGGGATAATTGCATTATCATTTATAGCCTGTGTCCTAGTTATTATATTTAAAGCAGATACACATAGGTTGATTCCATTATATGCAATAGGTGTATTTATATCATTTACCCTAGGACAATTTGGTATGGTAAATTACTGGAGAAAAAAGCGAAACAAGGGTTGGATGAAAGGTGCTGCAATTAACGGGTTCGGTGCTTTAGTTACTTTAATAACAACAATAATAATTCTAGTAGAGAAATTTAGTGAAGGTGCATTTATAGTTGCAATTTTAATTCCTATTATAATTTTAGTTCAGCTAAAAATTAAAGCTCACTATGATAAAGTTGCTTGTGGTTTAAGTATTAGTAATCTAAATTTAAAGAATGTGGACCTTAGGGTACAGTACTCTCACATTGTAATAGTTCCGATTTCTACACTGAATAAGGCATCTATAGGTGCACTTCAATATGCTCAAAGTATAAGTAAAAATGTTATTGCTCTTAACATATCAACGGATAAGGAAGCAATGGAAAAGTTAAAATATAGATGGAGTGAACTTAATACAGACATAAAACTTGTTACAAAGTACTCTCCATATAGAGCTGTAGTCACTCCACTACTTGAATCTATAGAATTAATTGCGAATAAAATAAATAAAGATGAAAAAATAACAGTAATTGTACCACAATTCGTTACGCATGATAAATGGAATGAGGTCCTACACAATAATACAAGTTTCTTTATTAGAGAAACTTTACTTAGAAACAATAATATAATAGTTTCTACTTTCCCTTATCATTTAGTAGATGAAGAGGAAAACAATTGCGAGTGTCATAATTAGTTTGCTGATTGTATATAGTAATTAGCAATACAGTTATTTAAAAATTGTTTTTAAATTGTTACGATTTGAAAACAATTTTTCTTTATAACAGATATTTAATATAGTTTATAAGCTGCATTTTATGTGGCTTATTTTCTTATTCAGACTTTCTTGGTAGGATAATCTACTATTAATAGTTTGAAAGCTTTTTATATTTATAGAAAGATAGAATATTAATATAGTATAATTAAAATTAATTTTTATCATGTGTAATGCCTAGAAACTAAGTAACTAAATATAAGCTAGGAAAAAGATAAATATTTAAAAGGAAATGTTTATCTTTTAGGTTATAAAGATATTAAATTAGTATTATATTTAAATATATTTTGATAGTTACAAAGAAAAGTGTTTTTGCAATTAATATTTAATAGAGGTAATGTATAGTATGAATGAAGAATTAATAAAAGATGCAGATGCATTCTATCGGCTGGCTGAGCAGAAGGCTGCTCATTATTTTGAATCACTTTATATAGACGTTATGAAAAAGACTTATGTCTCTACATTAATAAACGATATACAATCATGGAAACACAACCATATTCGTCATTATTCATTATCATCACTTTTTTCACGTAGAAAGGGAAAAGCTGATTCAAAGGGGTACCATAGTTATATAAAATGGTTAGATTACACAGGTAAGTTAGATAATTACTTAGATAGAAGCATCTCATATATTTTCATGAGAGATCTTGGCAAAACTCTAGAATCACCTGACACAAAAACTAGAGTTCAGAGAGTAGTTGATAATTTGAAAAATCGATTAACTCAATCTATAGAAACAGATCAAGGAGAAAAATCAGATATGTTTACTATGGCAAGTTTATATAGAAAGGCTCAGGAGGATGGTATCGAGAGTAGTTTTGTTTGGCTTTTAGATAAACTAAAGACTGTGTCATCTAATATTCCAGAGGGTATGGATGCTGAACATGCCCAGCGTAAACTTATAAAAATCATTGCCGGGGTAATTATGCATCAGCTTGAGGAAATGGGGGATGAGGTATCCTCTAAAGAGCGTTCTCATAAACTTGACGTAGCTATTAGACTAGGCTATTCCTATGGTCTGACCTACCCATTTATTGATGATCTTCTAGATGCAAAAGTTCTATGCCCTGAAGAGGAAGAGCAATATTCAGATTTAATACGTACCACACTTATCACAGGATCTGTACCGGAACTAGAAGAATGGACTGGAAGTAATGGAGATTTGATTCGATATATTCATTCAGAGCTTAGAGAAGCCTTTGAATATATTAAGGGCCATCAGGGACAAGATACAATTAAATCATTTTTGCAGCAGGCCTATGTGTTTTTTAATTCTCAGGAAGTAGACCGTTTAAAGGATTTATCAAATTCAAATTACACAAATGAAGAAATATATATACCGGTTATCCTAAAATCTTCATCTTCAAGATTAATTACTCGTTCTATAATAAATACCACCGAGGATGAGGGATTTGATAGTAGAACATTTTATTATGGAATTTATAATCAGCTAGCAGATGATTTTGCAGATATGTTTGATGATATGAAAGATGGTGCAGTAACACCATATACCTATTTTATCAAATATCATGATAAGCGCTCAGATCTTATAAACCCATTTGAATTATACTGGACGGTTATATCTAATTTAATTCATAGAGTATATAATTCAGATTCTAAGACCTGTGAGGTAATTCTAGATCGTGCAATAAATGGTTTAAAGCGATTTAAAGAGAGAGTTGGAACTGAGAAATATAAAGAAGTTATGAAGCTTTTTGCTTCTGGTAACTCTAATTTCAATGATTTAGTTCAAAATATGGTTAGAAAAGCAGATGATGTAGATTTCTTTGATAAGCTGCTTCGAGATCATATGATTACTAGTCTTAGAAATGAACGTAAGGAGCAAGAAGAATTCCTAGATACTGTAGAAATTCTACGAAAAGATATAAATAGCATATTAAATATCCCTAAAGATGAAAAGTTCTCTTTATCAATTAAGGAGCCAATAGTTGGTGCTGCAAATTACAGTCTGGAAGGTGATGGAAAGAGATTGAGACCTATAATGACTTGGGTTATGGGGGTTAAGGAATATGGTTTAAAAGAGTCTTCAATTGAACCACTTCTTAGATCACTTGAGTATATGCATACTGCATCTCTAATATTCGATGATTTACCATCCCAGGATAATGCATCTACCCGAAGAGGGCGTAAAACTCTACACCAGGTATATAATACTGCTGTGGCTGAATTAACAGGTCTTTTTTTAACACAAAAGGCTATCGAAGAACAATCATGCCTTGAGAATTTTGATGCAAAAACTGTGCTTAAATTAATTAAGTATTCTGCTCAAATGACAGGGGATATGTGTAAAGGACAGGCTATAGACCTAGATTCCAAAGGGAAACAATTGACACTTCAGCAGTTGAACATGATGTGCTTTTATAAAACAGGAAAAGCATTCGAAGCTTCCTTAATAATGCCTGCAATTCTCGCAAATGCTAAGGAGAGTGAAATTAAAGCGTTAAAGAAGTTTGCCTATCATGCAGGAATTGCCTTTCAGATTAAAGATGACATTCTTGATGTTGAAGGGGACCAGAGCTTACTAGGAAAGTCACCTGGCAAAGATGCTGAAAACAACAGTTCAACTTTTGTAACAATTTTAGGCTTAGATGGTGCCAGAAAAGAAATGTGGGAACATTATTGTCTTGCAATGGAAGCACTGCAGGAAGTGCCACTTAAAATTACTTTTTTAAAACATTTATTAAATTATATTGTAAATCGAGACTATTAATTAAGGGAATTATTATAATGATTAAGGACTCTAGAATATTCTAGGGTCCTTTTATATGATTTTTTAGCTTTGTTTATACTATAGGTTATTTACTTTATATTTTAGAATTAACCCAATAAACTCTTATTAGTGTAATTTACTAGAGGCCTAAGGGAATTTAAAGCTGCTTTGAGATACTTATTAATTGAGATTTAGGTAACAACTAAACCTGGTAAATCATAATGTTTAAATAGAAGATACAAATAGATATTCAAAGCATTATTAACATAATCTGATTAAAATAGATTGCGTAATAACATTATATATTAATAGTCATGATAAGATATGTCTTGTCGGAGCGAGAGCAAAGACAACTAAAATAAATTAAAAAAGTTTAAAAGTAACTGTTGACAAGCAAGTCAATTACTGATAAACTAATCAAGTACTTTGGTCATTGAAAACTAAACAGTAACTATAGCGAGCGTACAATAATTTTGTGTGTTTTATGAAAACACTCATACTGAGATTAAGGATTTTAATTTGAGAGTTTGATCCTGGCTCAGGACGAACGCTGGCGGCGTGCTTAACACATGCAAGTCGAGCGGGAGAATCTGGTGCTTGCACCAGAGGATCTAGCGGCGGACGGGTGAGTAACACGTGGGCAACCTGCCCTAAGGAGGGGAATAACAGGCCGAAAGGTCTGCTAATACCGCATAAGACCTTAGCTTCGCATGGAGCATAGGTTAAAGATTTATCGCCTTAGGATGGGCCCGCGGCGCATTAGCTAGTTGGTAAGGTAACGGCTTACCAAGGCGACGATGCGTAGCCGACCTGAGAGGGTGATCGGCCACATTGGGACTGAGACACGGCCCAGACTCCTACGGGAGGCAGCAGTGGGGAATATTGCACAATGGGGGAAACCCTGATGCAGCAACGCCGCGTGAGCGATGAAGGCCTTCGGGTTGTAAAGCTCTGTCTTCGCTGAAGATAATGACGGTAAGCGAGGAGGAAGCCACGGCTAACTACGTGCCAGCAGCCGCGGTAATACGTAGGTGGCAAGCGTTGTCCGGATTTATTGGGCGTAAAGGGTGCGTAGGTGGTTTTTTAAGTGGGATGTGAAATCCCTGGGCTCAACCCAGGAACTGCATTCCAAACTGGAAAACTAGAGTGCAGGAGAGGAAAGTGGAATTCCTAGTGTAGCGGTGAAATGCGTAGAGATTAGGAGGAACACCAGTGGCGAAGGCGACTTTCTGGACTGTAACTGACACTGAGGCACGAAAGCGTGGGGAGCAAACAGGATTAGATACCCTGGTAGTCCACGCCGTAAACGATGAGCACTAGGTGTAGGGGA